>JBIJCV010000050.1:0-8638 GCA_044344525.1 Gammaproteobacteria bacterium
GGCTGCCGTGTTTCCAGCCCTCGACGAGCACCAGATCGAGCGGGCCCATGTGAGCAAGCAGCTCATCGAGACTGGCCGGTGGTTGGTCGGCCAGTTCGCGGATATGCGCCCAGCGGGACGCCGACGCGACGATCACTTCCGCCGCGCCGGCAGCCCGATGCAGGTAACTGTCTTTACCGGGATGATCGATATCGAAAGCGTGGTGGGCGTGTTTGATGGTGCCCACCCGCCAGCCGCGGCGGGTGAGCTCACGCACCAGAGCAACGATCAGCGTGGTCTTGCCGGAATTTTTGTAACCGGCAACACCGAATACCCTGATCAGACCTTCTTCGCCCAGGCGCTGCACCAGCCAGCAGCAGCAACCAGCTTGCCCGGGAAGATCGCACAGGGCCGATAGGCTTCGCCATCCTTGCCCTGGATCACCTGGCAATTGGCACAGCTCTGACCGGCGACATAGCGGGCAGTAGCCGGGTTCTTGGCGTTGACGGTCGTCGCATTGGGCGTGTAGTTCAGCGCCTTGGCGGACGGATCATTGACGTCCAGCTTGGGCAGATCGGCAGCGGTGGCAGTGGCGGCATTCATCAGCACGGCACCGGCGGGGACCGCCACGGCAACCGTCGCGAGGAAACGGCGGCGGGTAAATTCCTGACTCATTTTCAATTCCTTTCGGTTAACTGGGCTTGTGCGCCCCGGCAAAACCCCGGGCTGGCGCATCTTAACAATGCCCCTTGCAGGGCGCATCCGGGAATCCCCGTGCCGGCAACCAGCGCATACCGCGCAGCGACCGATAACCCCAGCACCCGGTTACAAAAAGTTACAAAGACCCGGAGCCTGTTGCAGGTTCCGTCAGGAATCATCTATCCGGATGATTGATATATGTTTTTCAGGCAGGACAATACAATGTGGCGGACCGATCATGGATCTGCCCCGGCATTTGCAGCGAAGTGCAGATGGCATGGTGCTGCGCCAGCCTCTAGAGTTTCATCGCTGCCCTGCACACCGATCACGCAAAGGACTGTAAATGCGCATCCTCGACCAGCTGACGAGTCGTCCCAAGTTCATCGCCGTTGGCCTCGCGGTGCTGGTCGGACTCTGGCTGCTGTCGGGGATCCTGACCAACAAGTCTGGTCAGACTGAAAGCAAGGCAGCCGCACAGACCACTGCCGGATCCATGAGCGTGCAGTTCCAGGCGCAGGTCGCCCAGCCGGTCACACGCAATCTGAGTATTTACGGCCGCACCGCACCGGTACGGCAGGTGGAACTGAAGGCGGAAACGAGCGGGCGCGTCAGCGAACTCGGCGTGCGGCGCGGTGCCCTTGCCCACAGCGGCGACCTGCTGCTCAAGCTCGATCTGCGCGACCGCCAGGCCCGTCTCGAACAGGCGCGGGCCGGCGTCAACCAGCAGGAAGCCTCTTACAAGGGACAGCTTGAGCTGAAACCCCAAGGCTATGTATCGGACACGCAGCTGGCCGAAACGCTGGCCAAACTGGAAACCGCTCGCGCTGAACTGACCCGCGCCGAGCTGGATCTCGACTACATGAGCATCCGCGCACCGTTCAACGGCATGCTGCAGGAACGGAAGGTGGAAATCGGCGACTACGTACGCGCCGGCGATCCGGTTGCCACCTTTGTGGACAACACCAGCCTGATCGTGACTGGCAGCATCGCGGAACAGGACGCGGGTTTCGTCCGCCCGGGCACCCTCGCCACCGCCCACCTGGTTACCGGTGAGGTGGTCAGCGGCAAGATCCGCTACATCGCACCGGTGGCTGATGAAGCGACACGCACGTTCACGGTTGAACTGGAACTGCCCAATCAGGCCGGCAAGTTGCCAGCTGGCGTGACGACTGAAATGCGCATTCCGGCCGGTGTGGTGCTCGCCTATCAGGTATCGCCCTCCCTGCTGACGCTGGACGCCGGGGGCGAACTCGGCATCAAGACGATAGACGCTGCCGGAAAAGTCGTTTTCAACCGCATCAGCATCGCGCAGTCCGGAACCAATGGCATCTGGGTAACGGGCTTGCCGGAACAGGCCAACATCATCGTCGTCGGTCAGGGCTACGTATCGGCAGGCCAGGCCGTCAAGGCCGTCCCTGCGAAAGCCGGGGATTTCCCGGGTGCGGGCCAGACGGCAATTCTGCGCCGATGAATGCCCTCATTGATCTCTGCGTCAGCCGCAGCCGGGCCGTCATGGTGGCATTGTTCGTGCTGCTGGCAGCCGGTGCAGTCGCCTACCGCAGCATCCCCAAGGAAGCCCAGCCGGACGTTGATTTTCCCTACATCAGCATTGCGGTGATGCTGGATGGCGTTTCGGCCGAGGATTCGGAACGCCTGCTGGTCCGGCCGCTTGAGCAGCAACTGCGCAACATCGAGGGCATCAAGGAAATGGTCGCCTCGGCGACCGAGAACCGGGCTTCGGTAACCCTCGAGTTCGAGCCGGAAATCGACATCGACCAGGCGCTGACAAATGTCCGTGAACGGGTGGACCAGGCCAAGGCCGAGCTGCCGGCCGACGCTCGCGAACCGACCGTCAGCGAAATCAAGTTCTCGCAGTTCGATCCGATGATGGTCATCAATCTGGGCGGCGATCTCCCGGAACGCAGCATGAACTCCATCGCCCGCAATCTGCAGGACCGATTGCAGTCGGTCGATGGAGTGCTGGAGGTGAATCTGGTCGGCATTCGTGACGAGGTGCTGGAAATCATCATCAACCCGCTCACGATGGAAAGTTACGGACTGTCGCCCTCCGATGTGCTCAATTTCGTGCAGCGGAACAACCGCCTGGTCGCCGCCGGCTCGCTGCAGTCGGAACAGGGGCGTTTTGTGGTCAACGTACCGGGTCTCATCGAATCACCGGAAGACCTGCTCAGCCTGCCACTGAAAGTCGATGGCCAGAAGGTGGTTTATTTCCGCGACATCGCCCAGGTGCGTCGCACCTTCAAGGACCCGGAAAGCTATGCACGGCTGAACGGCAACCCGGCCGTCGGCATCCGTATCGTGCAACGCAACGGCTCGAATCTGCTCGACGTGGCAGCCAACATCAAGCGCGTGGTGGCCGAAACCCAGACCGCCTGGCCACCCGGCATCACCCTGACCTACTCACGCGACAAGTCCATCTTCGTACGCGATGACGTCAACCAGCTGGTCAACGATGTGGTGGTCGCGGTGCTGCTGGTGGTGATCTGCCTGATCGGCATCCTCGGCCTGCAGAATGCGCTGCTCGCCGGCATCTCCATTCCCGGCTCTTTCTGTGCTGCGTTCCTGCTGATCGACATGGGCGACATGACCATGAACATGGTGGTGTTCTTCGGCCTGATCATGTCGGTGGGTCTGGTGGTCGACGGCGGCATCGTCGTGGTCGAACTGGCCGATCGCCGCATGGCCGAGGGCCTGGACCGACGGCTGGCCTACTCAGAGGCTGCCAAGCGCATGGCCTGGCCGATCTTTGCCTCGATCTCTGCCACCATCGTCGCCTTCCTGCCATTGATCTTCTGGCCCGGCCTGATCGGCAGTTTTCTAAAATCGATGCCGATCGTTCTGGTCTACACGCTGGTTGCTTCCCTGCTCATCGCCATGTTCGTGGTACCGGCACTGGGCTCCATATTCGGCCGGGCCGGACACCTCACCCCGGAGAGCCGGCAGCAGCTGATGCTGGCCGAGGTCGGTGACCTCAATCAGATCGGCGGCTGGACAGGCCACTACCTGCGCATCGTCACCAGCGCAGTCAGCCATCCCGGCCGTACGGTCGGCCTGCTGACCGGCCTGCTGATCCTCGTGTTTATCACCTACGGGATTCTCGGCCGTGGTGTGACGCTGTTTCCGCATGTCGATCCCCCGCAGGGCAGCGTCGACATCCGGGCGCGTGGTGGCCTCTCCATTCAGGAGAAAGACCGGCTGGTCCGGCTCGTCGAGCAGCGCATCTACGGCATCGAGGGTATCGAGACCGCTTACGTGAGTTCTGGCAAGGGCAACATGGGTGCACCGGCCGACCAGATCGGCAGCATCAGCCTGAATTTCACCCACTGGGAAAACCGCCGTCCGGCAGCCGACATCATCGCCGAGATCCGCGAACGGACTGCCGACATCGCCGGACTGGTGATCGAACCGCGCTTGCCGGAAGCGGGCCCGCAACAGGGCAAACCGGTCACCATCGAGGCCTCCTCGCCCTCCCTGGATGCGCTGCGTGATGCCGTCACCAAGATTCATGCGGTGGTGGAGAAGGTCCCGGGCGTGCGCAATGCCGAAGACACCCAACCGTTGCCGGGCATCGAATGGCGTATGGATGTCGACCGCGCACAGGCGGCGAAATTCGGCGCCGACGTGTCACTGGTTGGCAGCATCATCCAGCTGGTCACCAACGGCATCAAACTCGGCACCTACCGGCCCGACGACTCCGACGACGAAATCGATATCCGGGTACGTTTCCCCTCTGACAGCCGCAGCATCGACGCGCTGTCCGAACTGCGCATCCCGACGCGCGCCGGCAACGTGCCGATCGGCAGCTTCGTGTCGCGCGAACCAGGCTCGGCCACACCTACCATCATGCGCACGGACATGCGCCGGACCATGCTCGTGCAGGCCGATCTCGACCGTGGCGTGCAGATCGACCCGGTGCTGGCCAAAGTCACCGAAGCACTGCCTGCGCTGAACCTCGACCCCAGCGTAGCGATCCGCTTCAAGGGTGGCGCACAGACCCAGCAGGAGACCGCAAGCTTCCTGATCAAGGCGTTTCTGATTGCCCTGGGGCTGATCGCGCTGATTCTGGTCGCTGAATTCAACAGCCTGTTCCAGCCACTGCTGGTGCTGACCGCCGTGATGTTTTCCACTGGTGGTGTGCTGATCGGACTGCTGGTCACCGGGCGACCTTTCAGTCTCGTCAACTGCGGGATCGGCACGATTGCGCTGGCCGGCATCATCGTCAACAACAACATCGTGCTGATCGATACCTACAACAAGCTGGCTGAAGCCGGCATGGAAGCCCGGGAAGCCATACTGCGCAGCTGCGCGCAGCGCCTGCGTCCGGTGCTGCTGACCAAGGTCGTGATGATCCTCGGCCTGTTTCCGATGGCACTGGGCATGAACATCGACTTCCTGGACCGCAAGATCACCTTCGGCAGCCCGAGCGGCCAGTGGTGGGCCGAGATGGCCACCGTCATCATCGGCGGCCTGATTTTCGCCTCGATACTCACGCTGATCCTGACGCCCAGCATTCTCATGCTCCAGGCCCGCGTCGGCAGCTGGTGGCAGCGACGGCGCGGCACACCGGCCGGTATCGTGCAGAGCGTGGACGCGACCCGCTGAGCGTGCCGCAAATCATCACACTGACGACGGATTTCGGCCTCAAGGGGCCGTTCGTCGGGGTGATGAAGGGCGCCATCCTCAGGCAGCTGCCGGCGGCGGTGATCGTCGATCTGACCCACGAGATTCCGCCGCACTGGCCGATCGAGGCGGGCTTCTGGCTGGCGCGCAGCTATCCGTATTTCCCTGCCGGTACGGTGCATGTGGCCGTTGTGGATCCGGGTGTCGGCACACAGCGCAACATCATCGCCGGCGCGCTGGACGGTCATCTGTTCCTGGCGCCCGACAACGGCCTTCTGCAGCCCCTGCTCAGCCGGCCCGGCGCCAGCTGCCACCGGCTCACCGAGAGCTGGCGAGCGCAGCAGGGCTGGCCCGCACCGAGCCATACCTTTCATGGCCGTGACATCTTTGCGCCCCTCGCCGCCGGGCTGGCGGCAGGCCGTTTCGCCATCAGCGACATCGGGCCGGCGGCCGGCGAACTGGTGCCTTCGCTACTGGAAGATCCGCTGTGCAGCGAGCATGAGATACGCGGCACGGTGGTTGCCATCGACAACTTCGGCAACCTGATCACCAATATCGAGGCCGCCCTGCTCACCCGCCTGCGCAAGGCAGAGGTGCTGGCCGGTGGCCGGCGCATGGCCCTGTGCCGGACCTATGCCGAAGCACGGCCCGGCGAGTTTCTGGCGCTGGTCAATTCCTTTGGCGTACTTGAGGTCGCGCGCGCCGAAGGCAACGCCGCCGATGGCCTCGGCCTGGGACGCGGCGCACCGGTGATCATCGTTAACGCCACCCGGTAGAAGTGGTCCCGTAGGAGCGCCTTCAGGCGCGATCACCGTTGAAAAAATATCGCGGCTGAAGCCGCTCCTACGGCCGCTCCTACGAGGCTTCTTCGAGCTTGGCCCAGGAGTCGCGCAGGGTGACGATCCGGTTGTAGACCGGTCGCGTGGCACTGTGCTCGTGGCGATCGGCGACAAAGTAGCCGAGCCGCTCAAACTGCAGCACCGCGCCTGCGGCAGTCGCCTGCAGCGCTGGCTCCAGCTGGCAGTCAGCCAACACCTGCAGCGAAGCAGGATTCAGAAAGCTCTTGAAGTCCTGCTCATCCGCGCCAGCATCGGGCCGTGGCACGCTGAACAGCCGATCGTAGAGCCGCACTTCGGCCGAGATTGCATGTGCAGCGCTGACCCAGTGAATCGTGCCCTTGACCTTGCGGTCAGCACCGCTGAGGCCGCTGCGCGTCTCGGCATCGTAAGTGCAGTGCACTTCGGTCACCTGCCCGGCAGAATCCTTGCGCACATCGACGCACTTGATGATGTAGCCGTAACGCAGCCGGACTTCACCGCCCGGCTGCAGCCGGAAAAACTTCTTCGGCGGATGCTCGGCAAAATCATCCTGCTCGATCCAGAGTTCACGGCCGAAGGGTATCTGCCGCTCACCCAGCTCCGGACGATCCGGATGATTCACCCCGCGCAGCATTTCCGTCTGGCCTTCGGGATAGTTCAGCAGCACCACTTTCAGCGGCTGCAGTACCGCCATGGCCCGCGGTGCCTGCGTGTTGAGGTCTTCGCGCACACAGTTTTCCAGCAGGCTCATCTGGATCAGATGCTCTTTCTTGGTCACGCCGGTACGCTGCACGAAATTGCGCAATGCGGCGGGCGGATAGCCGCGCCGACGCATACCGGCAATGGTCGGCATGCGCGGGTCATCCCAGCCGGATACATGTCCGAGTGCGATCAGTTCAGCCAGCTTGCGCTTGCTGGTCACCGTGAAGGCCAGATTCAGCCGCGAGAACTCGATCTGCCGCGGTTTCGCCGGCAAGGGCAACTGCGCGAGCAGCCACTCGTACAACGGGCGGTGGTCTTCGAACTCCAGCGTACACAGCGAATGACTGATGCCTTCCAGCGCATCGGAAATGGTGTGCGCGAAGTCGTACATCGGATAGATGCACCAGCTATCGCCGGTACGCTGATGGACAGCCCGGCGAATCCGGTACAGCACCGGATCACGCAGGTTGATGTTCGGCGCTGCCATATCGATCTTCGCGCGCAGCACATGCTCGCCATCCGCGAACTCACCGGCCCGCATGCGATCGAAAAGATCGAGGTTTTCCGCGACGCTGCGCGCGCGATACGGGCTCTCCCGGCCCGGCGCGGTCAGGGTGCCGCGATGCTCGCGGATCTGTTCCGCCGTGAGGCTGTCGACATAGGCCTTTCCGGCTTCGATCAACTGCACTGCACAGGCATGGATCTTCGCGAAGTAATCAGAGGCATGCGTCAGCCGGTCGCCCCAGTCGAAGCCCAGCCAGCGGACACTGTCGATGATCGAGTCCACATAGGCCTGATCCTCCTTGAGCGGATTGGTGTCGTCGAGGCGCAGGAAGCAGCGCCCGCCCGTCTCCCCGGCGATGCCGAAGTTCAGGCAGATCGACTTGGCATGACCGATGTGCAGGTAGCCGTTGGGCTCCGGCGGGAAGCGCGTGACGATCTCCCGATGGCGTCCACTGGCCAGATCATCGGCAACGATCTGACGGATGAAATCGCGCCCCGGTGTTTCTGCTGCAGTGCTCGTGCCGATGGACTCAGTCATGCGTGAAGCGCCTCACAGATCAACCGCCGGAAGTTGGGCCAGGAACAGAAAGCCCTATATAGTTTTAACGTTAGATGTTGATTGTACATAAGTTTTTCAGGTGAACGCCCCATGCGCCCGGTTCCGGATCGATTCTTTGCCGCAGTCCGTGCCTTGACCGCTGATGAACCGGCCAAGCAACGGTTGATCACGGCCTACGTCGACCACCTCGAAACATTGCACGCCGACGATATCCCCGAGTCCATCCGGCCGCGCTTCGAGTCGCTGCGCAAGGCCATGAACAGCGTTCCGCCGACCGAGCGCGAAACCGCAGTACAGGTTTCCGTACGCAAAATGTCACCCGCGGATGCCGGCCGCTACACCCTGTCGATCATCATGATGTTCGCCGAACTGGTCCGCGTGAAAAACAGCGGTGAACGACTGAACAGCAGCGATGGCCCGAAAACCGGCGCCTTTGCCCGAACCAGCAACGACATCCGCGTCCCGACCTTCCTCGCGCGCTCCTCGTAATAACGGCCGTCGTCGTAGGAGCGCCTTCAGGCGCGATCTCTTGCGTGATCATCGCGCCTGAAGGCGCTCCTACGACGGGCGCGATCCATATGGGCGGTGCAGGTACTTGCCGGCCGGCTTGCCCAGCACCTCGCCGTTGTCGTAAATCCGCTGACCGCGCAGGAAGGTGGTCTTGACCCGCGCCGTCATCTCCAGCCCCTCGAAGGGTGTGTAGCCCTGCTGTGACTCGGAGTCAGCAGCGCGCACC
>JBIJCV010000051.1:0-8593 GCA_044344525.1 Gammaproteobacteria bacterium
GACCAGCGCGGAGTCGGCCGACACTGGCCGTCGCAGCTCTGCCTACAATGCCTTCGGTGAACTCGTCAGTCAGACCGATGCGCTCGCGGCGGCCAATACCATTACTTTCAATTACGACCAGCTCGGGCGCCTGATTCAGCGCAATGATCCAGGCCAGAGTCCAACCACCTGGACCTTCAATACAGCGAGCGGACCATTGCTTGGTCTCCCGCAGCGGGTGACGGCCCCGCTCGGCAGTACGGCTGGGGGTTTTGTCGAGCAGTATGCCTACGATGCCGGCGGCCGCCGGACCTCGGTCTCGACGACCATCGATGGCACGACGTATGTGACCGGTTACGGCTGGGATGCGCTGAGCCGCGTTGCCAGCATGAGCTACCCGCAAACTGTCGATGGCGCACAGGTGTCGCTGGCCTACCGCTATGACAGCACCGGCAATCTCGATGTGGTTGAGCAGGACATCGGTGGCGGCGAATCTTTCTGGATGCGGGTCTATGCTCTGCAGAGCATGGATGCGGTCGGTCGCCGGCGGCATATCAGGCTTGGCACCTACAGCCCGATCGATGAACAGCACACCTATGACCGGGCCAGTACGCGCCTGCGCGAAATCAAGACCGGTTCAGGCATGGGCGTCAGCCGTCAGAACTACAGCTATGCCTGGGACAAGGTGGGCAACCTGCTGCAGCGCCAGGATCTCCGTCAGGGTATCAGCGAGGACTTCAGTTACGACGGGCAGGATCGTCTGATCAGTGCCCGGCGCAACGGCGTACAGAGCCTGGCGCTGAGCTACGATCCGGCAGGTCGCATCCAGAGCAAGTCGGATGCCGGTACCTACAGCTACGCCGCAGCTCATCCGGGCGCCGTGGTCGCGGTTTCCGGCGGGCCGGCCGGTAGTCTCGGTTTCGGTTACGACGCCAACGGCAACATGACCAGCCGCAACGGCAAGACGCTCAGCTGGACGGCTGCACAGTTGCCGAAACGCATCAACTACGGCGGCTCAGATTACGCCGAGTTCGATTACGGGCCAGACCGGCAACGTATCCGTCAGCTGACGCGTACGGGCAGTTCGACGGTCACGACCTACTACATCGGGCCGCACTTCGAGGTGCAGGTGAGTGGCAGCAACCGGCGCTACCAGTCGAATATCTTCGTGAATGGCGAAGCGATCCTGTCCCAGGTCGAGCAGACCAGTCCGCTCAGCTTCGACGCGTACTTCATCCACCGTGATCATCAGGGCAGTGTCGATGCACTGAGCCGCTTCGTCGGCAGCGGCCCGCAGCAGATTGCGCCGCGCTTCGATGTCTTCGGCAAGCGCCGCAATGCCGACTGGACGGCTGATCCGGCGGGTGCTCGCTATGCGGACACGCAGTTCATGCGCCGCGGCTATACCGGGCACGAACACCTGGACAACGTGCGGCTGATCCACATGAATGGGCGCCTGCAGGATCCGCTGCTCGGCGTGATGCTGACGCCGGACCCGGTATTGGGTCTGCTCGGCAACCCGCAGAGTCTCGGCCGCTATGCCTATGTGACCAATAACCCTGCATCGCTGAGTGATCCGGGCGGCTTTCTGTTCGGGAAGGTTGGCAAGTTCTTCAAGCGGGCGATCCGCGGCTTCGGCAGTCTGACGCAGCGTACGATCCGCAACTATGGGCGGGAGATCGTCGCTGCGGTAGCTGCCTACTACACGGCAGGTGCGGTCAGCGGAGCCTATATGGCAGCGACGCCCACTGCGAGCCTGGCTGTGGGCGATACCCTCGGTGCAGTGGCTGGTGGTGCCGTGGCGGGTGGCGTATCCACCGGCGAGCTGCGCGGCGTAATGGTCGGCGCTGCTGGTGGTGCAGCGTTTGGCGCGATGGGCGCAGCCTATGGCGATACCTGGAACGCTGAACGCGTGCTCCTCTCAGGTGCTGCGGGCGGTGCGCTGGCCGAGGCAGGTGGTGGCGAGTTCCGCCAGGGCTTCATGTTTGCCGGCGGTGCTGCCGGTTTTTCCTGGGGCTATCAGGAGATCGTCAAATATGGTGCGACCTGGGAGTCGGGTGGCGCGGCGCGGGGAAAGTACCGCTACGATATGCCAATCGCCGGTGCAAACAACTTTGGTGTCGCGGTGACCCGTCTAGATCCGGGATCATTCTGGAATGAAGGCGGTAGCCTCAGCCGCTTCATGAACCGGATCCCCGGCATGAACGCGATCGCCGGCATGCATGATGTTTTCCAAGTACGGCTGGATCAGTTCGGTGGCAGCCATTTCGGCTCCATCTTGCGCGGCGGTTTGAATATCCCCGGCATGCCGGTGGCCGCCGCACTGACCTACCCCGCGCTGCTGCAGGGAGTGCCGGCAGTCATGATGGCAACGGAAGATGACTGAGGAGGGGTCGTGAACGGACGGAAGTTCTCTACGGTGCCGGCGCTGCTTCTACTGCTGCTGGCCGGTTGCAATTCGCAGATTCCCAAACTGCGGGATTGGGCTGACCAATGTATCGGGTTGCCAGTTACCGACCTGCAGGAAATCGAAGCCCGGCCCGAAAGCTACGCCTCGCGCATCGGCTGGCAGACCAAACGCTATGACCTGCCCAATGGCAACTGGGTACACGTAGCTCCTGACCGGAAGGACTGCGCAGTACATTTCGAAGTCGATAAAGCTGGCATTGTCGTCGGCTACCAGCTGGTCGGCGAAGGCTGCCGCCACCAGTAACCGCCGACACCGCCCGTTCCGCAGCTTCAGGCTGCGGCCACCGGCTTCCGCCGGTACACTGCAGCGATGGACGCCTCAACCCTCACTGCAATCCTGTTGGCCCTGCCGGCCCTCGTGCTGGGCGGACTGGCGGGCGCGTGGCTGGTCAGCCGGTCAGCCAAGCGTCGACTCGACGATGCACAGGCTCTCGCTGCTTCGCAGGCCGAAGCCGCCCGGGCCGGTCCTGAGGAAAAAGCCCGCGGTCTGGAAGCGCAGCTGGCTGAGTTGCGCAGCCAGCAGGCTCACGCGCTGGAAACAGCCCGTGAGCTGAGGCAAGCGGATGGCGAGAAGGCGGTACGGATCGGCGAACTGCAGACGCAGCTGACGGATGCCGCTCGTGCGCAGGCGGAGAACGAGGCCCGTCTGAAGGCGCTCGTCGAAGAGACCGAGAAACGTTTCACCGCCGCCTTCGAAGTGCTGGCCGGCAGGATCCTCGAAGAAAAGACCACCAAATTTACCGAGACCAACCACAGCAAGCTGAATGAACTGCTGCAGCCCTTTCGCGAGCGGCTGAAGGAATTCCAGCAGAAGATCGAGGCTACGCACCTGACCGAGGTGACCGAGCGCCGCTCGCTCAAGGACGAGCTGAAACTGCTCAGGGACCTCAACCAGCAGGTCAGCCAGGATGCGAAAAACCTGACCACCGCACTCAAGGGTGAGGCCAAGACCCAGGGCACCTGGGGCGAATTCATCCTTGAGCGCGCGCTTGAGGACTCGGGCCTTGTCAGGGGCCGCGAGTACGACGTACAGGACAGCCGTAAAAATGAAGACGGCGATCGGCAGCAACCCGACGTGGTGATCAGGTTGCCGGAGGGACGCTGTATTGTTGTGGACGCCAAGGTTTCGCTGGTCGGCTTCGAGCGCTACGCCAGCGCAGAGAATGATGCCGATCGCGCGGCCGCGCTGACCAGCCATCTGCTATCCGTGCGCACGCACATCAAGACCCTGAGCGAGAAGAACTACCCGGCGCTGTATGGCTTCGAGTCGCTGGACTTCACCCTGCTGTTCATACCGGTGGAGCCGGCATTTCTGGTCGCGGTACAGGCGGATCCGGAGCTGTACGGGATGGCCTGGAAAAAACACATCGTGCTGGTCAGTCCGACCACGCTGCTGGCAACGCTGCGGGTGGTGGAGAGCGTCTGGCGCATCGAGCGCCAGAACCAGAACGTCATGAAAATTGCCGAGCAGGCTGGCCGGATGCATGACGCATTCGTGGCCTTTGTCGGCGAACTGGACAAGGTCAGCCGCAACCTGCAGACCGCCGGCACCTCACTGGACACGGCAATAAAGAAGCTGCATACCGGCCGGGGCAACCTCGTCAAGCGTGCGCTCGATATCAAAACCCTGGGTGCGAAAACCAGCAAGACCTTGCCGGATGAGCTTGTTGAGCTGGCTGATGATGTCGACGGGGAGCTGACCGGGCTGCCGGATGCCGGCTCTGAAGAAGTTTCCGCAGACCGCTCAGACGCCTGAGCGCCGATGGCTGAGCTTGCACTCGCCGTCAGCCAGCTTTCCCGGCGCTTCGACAGCCGGCAGATTCTCGATCATCTCGATCTTTCCGTCGCAGCGGGCGAACTCGTCGCCATCGTCGGTGAGTCCGGGTCCGGCAAGTCGACGCTGCTCAATCTGATTGCCGGCCTCGACCGGCCCGATGCGGGACGCATCGTGATCGGAACTCAGGACCTGGCCATGCTCAACGACGATGAGTGCACGCGCCTGCGTCGTGCGCAGCTGGGTTTTGTCTTCCAGTCCTTCCATATTCTTCCGCATCTGCGTATCGGCCAGAACATAGAGCTGCCGCTGGTCCTGCTCGGCATCGATGCACAAGCGCGCCGGCAACGAGTTGCTGAACTGCTCGCCGCAGTCGGTCTGGCCGAGCGTGGCGGCAGCCTGCCGCGTGAACTGTCTGGCGGCGAACTGCAGCGCGTGGCTGTGGCCCGGGCACTGGTGCACCGGCCGCGGCTGGTGCTGGCTGATGAACCCACCGGCAACCTCGACGCCGAAACGGCGGCGATGGTGATGCGCCTGCTGGCCACGCAGATCCGCGAGCGCGGTGCGGCGGGCGTACTCGTCACGCACTCGGCCGCTGCTGCAGCGCTGGCCGACCGGGTGCTGGTGCTGAGTCACGGTCGTCTGCATCCGCAAGACCCGGCAGTGCACTGAGATGCTGTGGCTCTGGTGGCAGCTGATCATCAGATACGCCTGGGCTTACCGGCTGCGCACGGCCGTACAGGTGCTGGCGATCACGGTTGGTGTCGCGCTCGGCTATGCCGTGAGCCTGATCAATACCTCGGCGCTGGCCGAGTTCAACGCCGCACTCCGCGAGATCAACGGCGAAGCCGATGCGGTCATCGAGGGTGCGCGTGCCGGCTTTGATGAACAGTTGTTTGCGCGCGTGGCCGCCCGTCCCGATGTGCTGCTGGCCAGCCCGGTGCTGGCCACGGACGTCCTGGTGCCAAACAAGGGTGACGACCGTCCAGCGCGCCTCACCGTGCTGGGTATCGACGTGCTGCGCGCTGCGCAGCTGTCGCCGACCCTGTTGCCGCAGTTGCAACCGGATGGCGCTGCGCGTTTCGCCGTGTTTGATGACGGAATTTTTCTGTCGCCTGCCGCGCTGGAGCGTTTTGATGTGCAGGCCGGTGACATCCTCGAGGTACAGGCAGGTTCCGGCACGGTCAGTCTGAAGGTGCGCGGTACGTTGCCCGGTGTGCGTGCCGGCAGCCTGCTCGGCGTGATGGACCTGGGTTTCGCCCAGTGGCGACTGGGCGGGCTGGGCCGACTGACGCGCATCGATCTGCGTCTCGCCGACGGCATCAGTCCGGACACCTTGCGTGCCGGGCTGAACTTGCCGCCCGGCGTGGATCTTGCGGGGCCGGATGCCACCGAGGCGCGGCTTGCCAACGTGTCGCGGGCCTATCGCGTCAACCTCAACGTGCTGGCACTGGTGGCGCTGTTCACCGGTGGCTTTTTGGTGTTTTCCCTGCAGGTGCAGGCCACGCTGACCCGGCGCGCGCAGTTCGCCTGGCTGCGTGCTGCTGGCCTGGAGCGTGCTCAACTCAAACGACTGCTGATCGCCGAGGCAGTGGCCATCGGCGCAGTGGGCAGTCTGCTCGGATTGTTTGCCGGCGCCGCCATCGCGCGTGCGGCGCTCGCGGCATTGGGTGGCGACCTTGGCGGCGGCTATTTCAGCAGCACTGATCCGGTACCCGGATTTCCGCTGCTGACCGCCGCCGGGTTCGGCGCGCTGGGCATCCTTGCGGCGGTCGCCGGCAGCTATCTGCCTGTACGCGAAGCCGCGCATGCGCCGCCGGCGGCTGCCCTGCATGCGGGTGCAGAAGAAGATGTGCTGCGTCCGCTGGGCCGCAGCTGGCCAGGCATCGCCCTGTTGTGTGCGGCCGCGGTGCTGATCAGCCTGCCGCCGGTGGCGGGCATTCCCTTGCCTGCCTATCTGTCCATCGGCGCCATATTGATCGGCGCCATCGCGCTGCAGCCGCGTATCGCACAGCTGGTTTCCCGTCCGCTGGCCGCATGGCTGCAGGGCGCACGTGCCGGCACGCGTGCGCCGATGCTGCTGCTGGCGGTCAATCGTATGGTGCAGGCTCCCGGCGGTGCCGCAATCGCGATGGCCGGTATCGTTGCCAGCTTCAGCCTGATGGTGGCGATGGGCACGATGGTGTCGAGTTTTCGCGGCACGCTCGATGACTGGCTGGTACAGGTGCTGCCGGCAGATCTGTATGCGCGCGTCGGGCAGATGGTCACGGATGTCTACCTGCCGCCGACCGACCTCCAGCGGATACGTACCCATCCGGGAGTAGAGCGCGTGGAGTTCTCGCGCGCCGTGCCATTGCAGCTGGCGCCGGATCGCGCGCCGGTGGTGATCGTCGCGCGCAGCATCGATGCGGCAGATGCCGGTGCCGCCCTGCCGCTGGTGGGCCGGGCGCTCGTATGGCAAGCGGAGATGCCGCCGCCGGTCTGGGTGTCCGAGGCGATGGTGGATCTCTATGGCGCGCGCCCGGGAACAGTTCTGGAACTGCCGCTGGCGGGCAGTCTGCAGCGCTTCTCCGTCATGGGCGTCTGGCGCGACTACGCGCGGCAGTTCGGTTCGATTGCCATGCGCGCCGGCGATTACCAGCGCATCACCGGCGACGCAACGCGCACGGATGCCGCGATCTGGCTGCGGCCCGGTGTGAAAGCGGCAGATGTCAGCCGCGAGCTGCGGACCACGCTGGAGTCTGGAGCCGTGATCGAGCTGCGCGCGCCGGCAGAAATCCGTGCGCTCAGCCTGCGCATCTTCGACCGCAGTTTTGCCGTGACCTATGTACTGGAAGCGGCGGCGATCCTGATCGGCATGATTGGCGTGGCGGCGACTTTTTCCTCGCAGGCGATGGCCCGCACCCGCGAGTTCGGCATGCTCCGGCATATCGGCGTGACGCGCGGACAGATCCTGCGCGTGCTGGCGCTGGAAGGGACGCTGGCCACCCTCAACGCGATCGTGGTCGGGCTGCTGGCCGGGCTGGTGATCGCGCTGGTGCTGATCCGCGTGATCAATCCACAGTCCTTTCACTGGTCGATGCAGCTGGTCGTGCCTTACGGGTTGATCGGTGGCCTGATCGCGGCACTGCTGGCCTGCGCCACCGGTACCGCCGCCATCGCCGGTCGACGCGCCATCGGCAACAGCCCGCTGCGCGCCGTCCACGAGGACTGGTGATGCTGAGCCGTCGCCGACTGCTGCTGACGCTTGCGGCGCTGGCCCCAGCGGCGAGTCGCGCCGCAGTCAGTTATGCACCGGTGGTGCCGCGCTCACTGGTCTTCCCGCAGGACTTCGGCGCCCATCCGGATTTCCGCACCGAGTGGTGGTACCTCACCGGCTGGCTTGGCGACATGCGCCAGCCGCTGGGTTTTCAGCTGACGTTTTTCCGCACCCGCACCGATATAGACCCGGCCAACCCCAGCAGCTTCGCGGCACACCAGCTGGTGATTGCACACGCCGCGATTGCTGATCCCGCGCGCGGCTCGCTGCTGCTGGATGAGCGCATCGCCCGTACCGGCTTCGATCTTGCCGGAACAGCAAGCGGTGACACCGATGTGCGGCTTTCCGGCTGGCGCCTGCGCCGCGATGCGCAGAGCGATACCTATCACGCACAGCTTGCGGCACGCGACTTCCAGCTTGAGTTCGCCGCTTCTGCATCGGCGCCGCCCTGGCTGCAGGGCGATGCCGGGCTGTCGCGCAAGGGCCCGGATGTCGTGCAGGCGAGTTACTACTACTCGCGGCCACAGCTCAAGGTTCAGGCGCGGCTCAGTCGGGGCGGCGCGACGCAGGAATTGTCCGGCATCGCCTGGCTGGATCATGAGTGGTCGAGCGCCGCGCTGGCGCCGACTGCGGCTGGTTGGGACTGGATTGGCATGAATCTCGATGATGGCAGCGCGCTGGCGGCGTTTCAGATCCGCACGCAACAGGCCGGCCAGCCGCCGGTACAGACCTATGCTTCCATTCGTGAAGCGTCTGGACGCGTGCAGCTCATCGCGGCTGCCGAAGTCCGTTTCACGCCACTACGGTACTGGAACTCAGCACGTCACCGCACCGCCTGGCCGGTGACCCAGCGCATCCAGATTGGCGACCGCATCTTTGAAACCCGGCCACTCATGGATGATCAGGAACTCGATTCCAGCCTGACTACCGGTGCGGTTTACTGGGAGGGCGCGAGCCAGTTGCTCGAAGCGGGCCGGCCGGTCGGACGCGGCTATCTGGAGATGACCGGGTATGTGGCGCCGCTGAAGCTCTGAAAGGCACCGGATATACGACTGCAGGCGAAATCCACACAGCCATCAACATTGATCACTCGACCGACTTGCGGAGAGAGT
>JBIJCV010000053.1:0-8532 GCA_044344525.1 Gammaproteobacteria bacterium
CTGATGCTTGGCATCATCGTCGAGGCCTGGCAGGGTGGTTCGGTGTACGCACGGGTGAATTACCGGAATTACGACTTCGACGGACCCGAACCCGCGCCCTTTGCTCCTGCAGTACGTGATGAGGACGAAATCCGTGTTGCGCTGGGCTTCCAGCATGATTTCCGCAGCGAAGCACTGCAGAACTGGGTGCTGCTTGGCAGTTGGGTGCACACCGACAACGATTCGAACGTGGGGATCTATGAGTACGATCGCGACGTTGTGAACCTCGGTATGGCGCGCAATTTCTGAGCTGAAATGCAGACCACCGGATTATGAAAAATGTGAGGCAGATCACAGAACGACACCGGGACCGTGATCTGCGACACGATCTGGTGTAGAAATGATGGCACCTGTCCAGGATGGACGGGCAAGAAATACAACGAGGGCAAGCCGCGCCACAGCGGAACCCCGGGGAAGCAGCAGCATGAAGACCTTCAGGCTTTTGACCATCCTGTTTTTGTTCGCTTCGCCACTGGTGGCGACCGCAGCCGAAACGGTCCAGTCCGACGCGGATTGCGCGGCCCTGCTCGAACGCTGGGCTACCGATCCCAAAGCCGCACCAAAGGCGGTCATCAACGCCTGCAAGAACCAGCTCGCGCAGTCTGCGGCACCCGCCCCAGCTGCACCCGCCCAGATTGCAGCTACAGACCCCTGTGCCGGACCAGGCGCAGCGGACTCGGTACTCTGCTGGGGACCGTGGGCCAGCGTCGCGCCGGCAGCCGGCTTCAGGGAAGATCCGGCCCAGGCATCGATTCCGGATCGCGACATCTGCGACGCACGCACCGAACAATGCCAGCCGCTGGTGGAAATCCCCGCACCACCGCCCCCGCCCGAACCGCCGCTGGGCAGTTGCACCCCCGGAGCACCCTGCGGCTTTGCCACGGTGGTGAGCGGCATCAGCAGCAGCGATGACGCAGAGGACACCACGTTCGCCCGTTTTGAAATGGCTGCGGACGGCAGTCAGTTCACTGTCTCGCCTGAGGGTGGTACGGAGATCAATTCAGTTACCGGCATGACGACCAGCGTGACCGAGCGTAACGATGATTACCAGAACATGCGCGCGAACGGCCGCGTCGGCGATGAGCAGTCACGCATCGTGGCGCGTGTCATTCGCGACGACGACGATCAGGTATTGCTGGCTGCCGACGTCTGGAGCCACGGCAATCGCGCCAACCAGACTGCGCAGTCGGGCTACTTTGCCTGGGGAACCGCCACCAGCCAGGCAGCTCTCGATACGCTGAACGCCGGCAACGTCAGCGTGAACTTCAGCGGACCCATGTCGGTGGACAATCGCACGGTGGGTGCCATGACCGTCGACTTCGGCACCAACCCGACCTGGACCGGCACCTGGACCAACCCCGGCTACAGCTTCGGTGCCGGCGGCGTGGCCAGCGGTGCAGACCTGATCTCCCTGCCCGACCAGTTCAGCGATAATGTCATCGCCGACCAGAGCTTCGTGCAGGGCGTACTGCTCGGCGAACCGGGCGGCGCACGCGGCATCGCCCACATCATCGATGTCACGCTGGTCGATCAGGGCCGCATCAAGGACGTGGGCCTGCTGCGCGACGTGGTGACAGCACCATGACCGTGCAGACCAACAAGAGATTCATCATGAATACGCGCAACATATCCAGCCTCAGCCTGCTGCTGACGCTCGCCCTGGCGGGCAATGCACAGGCAGCCAGCCTGGCGCTGAACCCCTCGGCGAACATGACCGTCCTGGATAAGGTGATACAGATCGGCAAGGGCGGCACGGTCAATCTCGACCTGCAGCTCGTCCTGAGCGCAAGCGAAGCATCATCTGGAGAATACGGGATCTATGGCGGCTCAATCGTGGTCGACTACAGCACGAGCCTGCTGACTTTTGCCGGTTTCGCCCCCAATGGCGTCACCTACTTCTGCGACCCGCTGCCGCCTGCTGGCTGCGCTCCAATCGTGACCACGAATGGATCCACGCAAACGGTGCAGTTTGGTTTCGATAATGCTTACGGCACCAATGTGGTCGGCACTTTCAGTTTCACCTCGAAAGGCGATATCGGCGACCTCGCCATACTGGGGATGGCTGATGCAGACGACTTCTTTGGCTCATTTTTGCACTACGAAACCTACCAGCCGATGACGCTGAGTTTTACCGGCGCCAGCGTAGCCGTGGTGCCCCTGCCGGCCAGTATCTGGCTGCTCGGCAGCGCGATCGGCGGACTGGCTGCACGTCGCCGCTTCCGCCACGCCGGCTGAGCGCCAGTCACCATGCGGGCCGGTGTACTGGCCCTCTCGCTGCTGCTGAACACAGCGGCATCGGCTGCGCCGGTTCAGGACCCGGACTGGCACATCCCTCTCGCACCCGACACCGCTGGCGAGTCGCAACGGCCTGAAGCCGTGCGCCTGCGCGAGGCGCTCGCCCGTTACCGGCAACTCGCCGAGGCCGGTGGCTGGCCGGAACTTCCCGCCGGCACGACCCTGCAAGCCGGCCAGCGCGACGAGCGGGTGGCCCTGCTGCGCGATCGCCTGCGCATCGGCGGCGATTTCAGCGGCGTACCGGCGACCGCCGATGCCTGGTTCTTCGACCAGCCCACCACGGCGGCACTGCAAGCCTTCCAGCGTCGCCACGCCCTCCCCGACTCCGGCCAACTGGACGAACGCACACGCACCGCACTCAACCTGCCGGTCAGCGCACGCATACAACAACTGCAGGCCACGCTCACCCGCTGGAACTGGCTGCCGCGCGATCCCGGCCCCCGTTATCTGTGGATCAATGTTGCCACCGGTACGCTTGACGTCATCGACCGGCGCGAGACCGTCCTGCAGATGCGGGTCATCGCCGGCCATCCGAGCCGGCCCACGCCGAGCTTCCAGGATGAGGTCCGGCAGATCGTCGTCCATCCATCGTGGTCCGTGCCGCACACCATTGCCGTGGAGGATCTGCTGCCCGCACAGCAGGCTGATCCGGGGTTTTTTGCCCGGCTGGGCATCCGTGTCTTTCGCGGCAGTGGCATGGAGGCCCGCGAACTGGATGCCCGAAGGATCGACTGGCAGCACCTCGGCCCGGACCGCTTCCCCTACCGGCTGCTGCAGAAACCCGGCCCCCTCAACAGCCTCGGCCGCTACAAGCTGGTGATGGAGAATCCTTACGACATCTACCTGCACGACACGCCATCACGGCGATTGTTCGATCTCTCCAGCCGCACCCTGAGTTCCGGCTGTATCCGGCTTGAGCAGCCCGAGGCCCTGGTAAATCTGCTGCTGGCGGGGACGCCACTACCGGCCGGCACGGAAGACGGGAGCAGAACCCGGACTGTGACGCTCCAGAGGCCGATTCCGGTCTATATCGTCTATCTGACATCGTGGGTTACACCTACAGGCGAGGTGAATTTCCGCCCAGACGTTTACGGGCGGGATGCCGGGCTGCGATAATCATCGGCTTCGCGAAGCTGACTCCTCAAGGAACCATCAAGATGGCAGAACCAAAGCTCAGCGCCCCTGCGGGCGGCGCCAAGATCACCATCAGCAACGGCAAGCTGACGGTCCCGAACAACCCGATCATCCCCTTCATCGAAGGCGATGGCACCGGCCCCGACATCTGGCGCGCCTCGGTGCGCGTACTCGATGCGGCAGTGGCCAAGGCCTATGGCGGCAAGCGCAAGATCCACTGGCTGGAAGTCTTCGCTGGCCAGAAGGCCTACGACAACTACAACACCTGGCTGCCCGACGCCACCGTCGAGGCCTGCCGCGAATATCTGGTTTCGATCAAGGGACCGCTGACCACCCCGATCGGTGGTGGCATCCGTTCACTGAACGTCGCCCTCCGCCAGCTACTCGACCTCTACGTCTGCCTGCGCCCGGTGCGCTGGTTCAAGGGCGTGCCCTCCCCGGTCAAGAAGCCGGAAGATGTCGACATGGTGATCTTCCGCGAGAACACCGAAGACATCTACGCCGGCATCGAGTTTGAAGCCGGCACCGAGGCCAACAAGAAGTTCCTCGAACTGTTCAAGGCCAACTTCCCCAAGGAATACGGCAAGATCCGTTTCCCCAACACCTCGGGTATCGGCATCAAGGCCATTTCGCAGGAAGGCACCGAGCGGCTGTTCCGCGCGACGATCGAGTACGCCATCGCCAACAAGCGCAAGAGCGTCACGATCGTGCACAAGGGCAACATCATGAAGTACACCGAAGGCGCCTTCCGCAACTGGAGCTATGCGGTTGCAGAACGCGAATTCGGCAGCAAGGTCTACACCTGGGACCAGTGGGAACGCACCAAGGCCGACAAGGGCGAGAAGGCCGCCAACGAGGAACAGAAAGCCGCACTGGCCAAAGGTGCAGTGCTCATCAAGGACGCGATCGCCGACATCACGCTGCAGCAGGTACTCACCCGCCCCAGCGAGTTCGACATGATCGCCACGATGAACCTCAACGGCGACTACCTGTCCGACGCGCTGGCCGCCCAGATCGGCGGTATCGGCATCGCACCGGGTGGCAACGTCAACTACCTGACCGGTCATGCCGTGTTCGAAGCGACGCATGGCACCGCGCCGAAGTACGCGGATCTCGACAAGGTCAACCCGGGTTCGGTGATCCTGTCCGGCGAGATGATGCTGCGCTACATGGGCTGGACCGAAGCCGCCGACCACATCATCAACGCCATGGACAAGACCATCGGCGACAAGACCGTCACCTATGACTTTGCCCGGTTGATGGATGGCGCCCGCGAAGTGAAGTGCTCCGAGTTCGGCGACGCCCTGATCCGCAACATGTGATAGCGCCCCGTAGGAGCGGCTTCAGCCGCGATCTTCTGGCCGGAAATAAGATCGCGCCTGAAGGCGCTCCTACGGGGAATCTCGAGTGTCCAAATACGAAACTCTGCACCAGGAACTCGGTCCGCTGCTGACACGGCAACTGCTCGCCGTGATGGCACCAGCCGGCCTGCTGGGCATTGCACTGATCGCGATGACCGACAGCCTCGGTTTCGGGCTGACCGGTACGTTGGCGATCCTCGTTATCCTCCCCTTGCTGCTCCACCCGCTGTGGCGCGTGCTGTTTCCAGCCTACCGCTGCCGCGCCGACCGCCGCACCGCCATCCGGCGTGAACTCCGCAGTCTGGAGCGGCGCATCACCACGATCTTTGCCGGCTATCGGCAACGCCAGCAGGGCGAACACTTCAAGAAGGCCTACGAACTCGCGGGCCGGCCGGTCCGCGACCTGGAAGAAGCACTCTCGGTGGGCATGTTCCGCGAACGGCGCGAGGTGTTCGTCACCGCCTTCATGCGCCAGGGAATCGCGGTACGCGTCACCGCATCGATAGGCTCACCGATGCGCTGTTCGGCGGCGGACAATCCGGCACGCTGGAAGGAACACGTCGAGCGCCTCGGGTGCGACGAGATCCGCCAGTATCACAATCATCCGGTGCATCACGGCCATACCTCGCCCTCGCGCACCGACATCCGGACTTCGAAAACGCTGCGCACCCTGCTCGGCCCGCACGGAACCCGACTGCGCTCATTGATCATCTGCTGGAATGCCGCCCGCGAATGGAAGGTCTTTGAACACGACACGACGGGCAAGCACTGGCTGCACTTCGAGTTCGATGCCGCAGCATAGAGGCAGTGCGCAGTTCAGCTACTGACTACTGGCCACCCTGATCAACTGCAGGAAATCTTCGCCATAGGCCGCCAGCTTGCGCTCACCAATTCCGGACAGCGTGGCCAGTGCCTGCGGACTCGTCGGCCGCTGACGCACCATTTCCGCCAGGGTGGCGTCATGGAACACCACATAGGGCGGCACGTCCTGCGCTTTGGCCAGCGCCATGCGCAGTTCGCGCAGCGCTTCCCAGAGTTCCCGGTCAGCTGCCGAGGAAAAACTCCCCGCCACGGCACTGCCAGACTTCCCGCTGCTCCGCTTCGACCGGCCTTTTGCCGCCGGCGCCTCGCGGCGCAGCCATAACTGCTCCTCACCGCGCAGCACGCTCCGGCAGGCATCGCTCAACTGCAGCCCGCCGTGCCCGTCCACATCGACGCTGAGCAGTCCGCGGGCAATGAGCTGGCGAAAAATACCGCGCCAGGCCGTGGCACCGAATTCCGTCCCTATGCCGAAGGTTGAAATCCGGTCATGACCGAAGCGGCGGATCCGCTCGTCATCCTTGCCCAGCAGCACATCGATCAGATACATCACACCAAAGCGCTGACCGGTACGGTGCACACAGGACAGCGCCTTCTGTGCCGCCAGCGTCGCATCCCAGGTTTCCGGCGCCGCCAGGCAGTTGTCACAGTTGCCGCACGGGCCGGGCAGTTTCTCGCCGAGGTAGGCCAGCAGCGCCTGCCGACGACAGCCGGTCAGCTCACACAGACCGAGCATCGCATCCAGCTTGTGCCGCTCGACACGCTTGTGCGCATCGTCTGCGGTTGATTCGGCCATCATCTGCCGCAGCATGATCACGTCCTGCAGGCCGTAGCTCATCCAGGCATCTGCCGGTAGTCCATCCCGCCCGGCGCGGCCGGTTTCCTGGTAGTAGGCTTCGACGCTCTTCGGCAGGCTCAAATGGGCAACGAAGCGCACATTGGATTTGTCGATGCCCATGCCAAAGGCGATTGTCGCCACGACGACCAGACCTTCCTCACTGATGAAGCGTGACTGATTGGCGCTGCGCACGCCGGCGCTGAGACCCGCGTGATACGGCAGTGCCGGCACCCCCTTGCTGCTGAGCCAGGCGGCCAGATCATCGACTTTCTGCCGCGACAGGCAGTAGACGATGCCGGCCTCGCCGGCGTGCTCCTCACGGATAAAGCGCAGCAACTGTTCACGCGCGTTGGCCTGGCCTTCATGCAGGCGGTAGCGGATATTCGGCCGGTCGAAACTGCTGATGAAGGTTTGCGCCTGGTCGAGCCCGAGCCGGGCGATGATCTCCTGCCGGGTGCGCTCATCGGCGGTAGCCGTCAGCGCGATGCGCGGAACCTGCGGATAACGCTCGTGCAGCACCGAGAGCTGCAGGTATTCGGGCCGGAAGTCATGCCCCCACTGCGACACGCAGTGCGCCTCGTCGATGGCAAACAAGGCCACCGGAATCGCATCGAGCAACTCGAGCATGCGTTCCATCATCAGGCGTTCAGGCGCGACATAGACCAGATCGAGTTCACCGGCGCGCAGCTCGCGCTCGACCCTGCGGGCCTCGTCAGGGCGCAATGCCGAATTCAGGAACGCAGCACGCACACCCAGCTGGCTGAGCGCCGCCACCTGGTCCTGCATCAGTGAGATCAGCGGCGAAATGACAATGCCGGTGCCATAGCGAACCAGGGCAGGAATCTGATAGCACAGCGACTTGCCGCCACCGGTCGGCATCAATACGAGGGCGTCCTGACCAGCGATCAGGCTGGCAACCACTTCATCCTGGGGTGGACGGAAACAGTCGTAGCCGAACACGCTGCGCAGGATATGCGTGGCCTGATCAGTCATGCGCGCATCTTCGCATGTTGGGGTAGCCGCTGCCGATCCGAATGCCGGGGGGACTCAGCGCAACTGGCTGTCCGGCGTCGGGCCGAAGAACATCTCGAAACCCAGGCCGACACCGGGATTGATTTCCCGCTTCTCGTCCAGCGTCTCGCGCGGCCAGGTCACCGAGGTCAGCAGATCGATGAACAGCCAGGTGCGGAAGACCTGCCGGCGATAGCGCACTTCGGCACCGTAGTTCTGTATCGGCACGTCCGCGGCGGTTTCACCGCGCAGCAGCGCTGTGTAGCTGAGGGCACGGCGTGAACCCAGACTCTGGTAGAGCGTTACACCGGTGCCCCAGTCCAGCCCGTCGGTATCCTCGGCGACCGTCCCGACATTGTTCCAGCGCAGCAGCAGCCGGGAGTTGAGCAGGTGATCAAATGCGAGCTGGGTGGTCGCGCCATAGCCGCGGCTGTCGCGCCAGAAGGGCGTCTCACGAAAGCGCAGCATGTTCTTGTCGTTGAAGATGAAGTTCTGGCGCCAGGTGGCCTTGACGTAGGGGTCGACCGGAAAACGGAGGCGCACACCGATGCCGAAATCAAAGCCCTTCTTGAGGTCGTCCTGTTTGGCATAACCGAGGCCGAGCAACCAGGCGTCGTCAGTATCCGAACCGAGGACCGCAGGCTGCGGATTCTCGGAATCGGTGGGACGCTCCTCGACGAGTTCCTGCTCGTCGCCGCGGCCCAGGGTGATTCGCGCCCGGTTCTGGAACGCGGGCAGCGCGAGTCGCGCCCGGAACTTCAGCCGCGTATCGAGGTTGTCGCGCCGGTCGAGGGTTTCGAAAAGACCGACCCGCCCATAGGTATCGTTCGAATCCTGGTCATAGCGCGGATTGCCAAACATGCCATCGAACCAGGAAGCGGCCCCGCACACCCCGGAATAGACGCCACGCTGGACATCGTCGATCCATGCATCGGCTTCTGCGCCCGGTTTTGCGCACGGCGTGTCCGGCGCTTCGGCAGGCGGCGGCGGGGGTCCCGCAACCGGATCAGCCTCCGCAGCCAAGCACGGCCGGGC
>JBIJCV010000054.1:0-8530 GCA_044344525.1 Gammaproteobacteria bacterium
CTTCCTGAAGTCTTATGTGGATCTGCTGATCCGCACCTGTCATCGGCGCGGTGCGCATGCCATGGGCGGCATGGCCGCCCAGATTCCGGTGAAGAATGATCCTGCCGCCAATGCCGCTGCGATGGCTCGCGTCCGTGCCGACAAGTTGCGTGAAGCCAGGGCAGGACACGACGGCACATGGATTGCTCATCCCGGTCTGGCGGCTGTTGCCCTCGAGGCCTTTGCGACCGTCATGACGGGTCCGAATCAGTTGCAGGTCAGCCGTGACGATGTTGCGGTGACAGCGTCCGACCTGCTGCGTGTTCCGGAGGGTCCGATCACCGATGAGGGACTGCGCCACAACATCCGTGTGGGTGTGCAATACCTGGAGGCCTGGCTGGGCGGGCAGGGCTGTGTACCGCTCTATCACCTGATGGAAGATGCCGCCACGGCCGAGATCTGCCGCGCGCAGATCTGGCAGTGGGTGCGACACGGTGCACATACCAGCGATGGCCAGCCCATCACAATCAAGCGCTTCGATGCGACGCTGCAGGAAGAGTTGCAGGTGATTGCCGGAGAAACCGGTGCCGAACGTTATGCAGCCGGGCATTTCGATACCGCTGCGCAGATGTTTGCCGCCATGATCCGCCAGGCTGACTTTGATGAATTTCTGACCTTGCCGGCCTACGCCAGATTGCCGTGACGCCGATTGAAACCCGCGACTTCTCCAGAGGACCATTGCAATGAGCAAGCGTAACGATGCAGACAGGCTCCAAGGTGACTGGGCCGACAGCCCGCGCTGGGCCGGCATTACCCGGCCCTATCCGGCAGACGAGGTGATCAGGCTGCGTGGCTCGGTGCAGGTCGAGCACACGCTGGCCCGGCTCGGTGCCGAGAAGTTCTGGCGTCTGCTGCATACCGAGAAGGTCGTATCCGCACTGGGTGCGATGAGTGGCAATCAGGCGGTGGAAGAAATCCAGGCGGGACTCAAGGCGATCTACTGCTCCGGCTGGCAGGTAGCCGGCGATGGCAACAGTGCCGGTGAGATGTATCCGGATCAGAGCCTGTATCCGGTTGATTCAGTGCCGAAGATGGTGGAGCGCATCAATAACGCCCTGCTGCGTAC
Source organism: Gammaproteobacteria bacterium (assembly GCA_044344525.1). Classification (GTDB taxonomy): domain Bacteria; phylum Pseudomonadota; class Gammaproteobacteria; order Steroidobacterales; genus SHZI01. The sequence continues at coordinate 1,106 of JBIJCV010000054.1, forward strand.
AGACCAGATTCATCACATGCAGGACGATGAGCGCATCGACTGGCTGGCACCCATCATCGCCGATGCCGAAGCAGGCTTTGGTGGCAACCTGAATGCCTTCGAGCTGACCAAGTCACTGATCCGTGCCGGTGCCTCAGCGGTTCACTTCGAGGATCAGCTGTCCTCGGCCAAGAAGTGCGGGCACATGGGCGGCAAGGTGCTGGTGCCGACCCAGGACGCAATCAACAAGCTGGTGGCAGCCCGGTTTGCCGCTGATGTGATGGGCGTGCCGACGGTGCTGATTGCGCGTACCGACGCTGATGCTGCCAACCTCCTCCAGGCGGATTTCGACAGTCGCGATGCGCGTTTCCTGACTGGCAAGCGCACCGAGGACGGATTCTTCGAGGCGCGTGCGGGCATCGAGCAGGCGATAGACCGCGGCCTGTCCTATGCGCCGTATGCAGATCTGATCTGGTGCGAGACTTCCAAACCCGACCTCGCCCAGGCCGAGCGCTTTGCCAGGGCGATCCATGCGAAATATCCGGGCAAGCTGCTGGCCTATAACTGCTCGCCCTCTTTCAACTGGCGTGCCAACCTGCCGGTCGAGCGATTGCGGGATTTTCGCGAGCAGCTTGCTGCACTGGGCTATCGCTTCCAGTTCATCACGCTGGCCGGCTGGCATGCGCTCAACCTGTCGATGTTCGAGCTGGCCCGGGCCTACAGGCAGGATGGCATGTACGCTTACTCGGATATGCAGGAGCGCGAGTTTGCCAACGAGGCGCATGGCTTTCGCGCCGTACGGCATCAGGCTTTTGTCGGTACTGGCTACTTCGATGCGGTGCAGACGGCGATTGCTGGCGGTGGTGCGTCTACCACGGCGATGGCTGGCAGTACCGAGACGGAACAGTTCCATGCGGCCGGTGGCCACTGACGCGCTGATGTGCAGCGGGGATCCGGGTGATGGCCGTGGACGGCAGTAGCCCGGATCCTGCCGTTCAGGCACTTGCGGCGCGCAGCGCTGCGGCGATCTTCACCGCGTTTGAGAATTACAACGACAGTTTCCGCAGCATCACGCGGCGCGCGCAGCGGCGTTTCGAGGCGCGCGAGTGGCAACTCGGTCAGCGCGATGCGGTTGAACGCATCGAACTCTACGATCATCGCGTGGAACGCTGTCTGGCCGGACTGGTCGGCACCCTGGGCCGGCACATCGCCGAGGAGGCGACCTGGAGCGCAGCCCGGGCACAGTTTTCCCGGCTGATAGCCGATTGTCCGGATCGGCAGTTTCACGCGACATTTTTCAATTCGCTGACACGCAAGGTATTCGCGACGACCGGCGTGAATCCTGCCGTGGAGTTTGTCGCCGAAACTGATGAGGCACCGCATGGTGCCGCGCCGGTGCTTGAAATCAGCCTGCAGGGCGGACTGGTGGCGGCTCTTGAGGCGTTGCTGGGCGGTCTGCCGTGGGCTGCACAACTGCATGACGCAACCAGCTCGGCACAATTCATCGCCGCAGAAATCTGCGGTGTGCTGAAGGTGCGCGGACTGACACCGCAGCTCAGCCGCCTTGAGGTACTTGAGCCGGTCTTTTACCGGGCCACCCGTGCCTATGTGGTGGGCCGGATCAGTGGCGAGGACTGGACCTTCCCGCTGGTGATCGCCTGCGCACATCCGGAGTCCGGCATCGTTGCCGATACGGTGATGGTTTCAGACTACGAGCTGCGTCCGCTGTTCGGCTTTTCGCGCTCCTACTTTCACGCCGACCTGGCAGCAGTCGAGCCAGTGGTGCGCTATCTGTGCTCGATCATGCCAGGCAAACCTGTGGATGAGCTGTATGCCGTGCTCGGCCGGGCGAAACAGGGCAAGACCGAGCGCTATCGCCGGCTGTTTCGTCACCTTGCGACATCCACCGACCTGTTCGTGCATGCCGAAGGCGTGCCTGGCATGGTCATGGTGGTGTTTACGCTCAACTCCAGCGATCTGGTTTTCAAGGTGATCCGCGATCGCTTTGCTTACCCCAAGACATCATCGCGCGAAGACGTGATGGAGAAGTACCGCTTTGTGTTCCGCCACGACCGGGTCGGGCGTCTGGTCGATGCACAGGAGTTCCGCCGTCTGCGCTTTCCGCACGCGCGCTTCGCACCTGAGCTGCTCGACGAACTGCTGAACTCGGCGGCTGATTCCTGCCGCCTCGACGGCGACGATCTGGTCATCGACCTTTGCTATCTGGAGCGGCGTCTCAAGCCGCTGGACGTCTATCTGCGTGAAGCAGAGCCAGCAGCGGCGCGCAGGGCGATTCGCGACTATGGTCAGGCGATCCGTGATCTCGCGCTCAGCAATGTCTTTCCGGGTGATCTGCTGCTGAAGAATTTCGGTGTGTCGCGTCATGGCCGGGTGATCTTCTATGACTACGACGAACTGTGCCTGGTGACCGAGTGCCGCTTCCGCGACCTGCCTGCTGCACGCGATGACGACGATGAGCTGCGTGCGGAGCCGTGGTTCTATGTCGGGCCGGATGATGTGTTTCCGGCGCAGTTTCTCGAGTTCCTGGGGCTGCGTGGTGAGTTGCGTGCAGAATTCCTGAAGTATCACGCCGCATTGCTGGACGCGGAGTACTGGCGGCGACTCAAGGCGGCACACGCTGCAGAGGAGCATCTCGAGGTCGTGCCGTACCAGCGACGGCAGATTTCGCATATCCTAGCGACCCCCTGACATCCGCTGGTCAGGTCACAAGAATTACAGGAGTTTCTCTGTGGCTGCTTCCCTGCCGCGGGATCGTTTGATCCTGCTGGTCGGCCTCATTACCTATGGAATGGGCCAGTCCCTGCTGTTCGTCATCTTTGCGCCGCTGGCCCGCAAGCTCGGCATTGAGCAATGGCAACTCGGTTTCATCATCGCGGCCTCCAATGTGATGCTGGCCTTCTCGGCACCCCGCTGGGGCGTGGCCAGCCAGTCCATGGGCCGGCGCACCGTTTACCTGATCGGGCTGGGCGGTTACACGCTGGGCTATGCAGCACTGGCATTGGGGGTGCAGGCCGGGTTGTGGGGCTGGATATCGGCCGGTCCGCTGTTCATCCTCCTGCTGGTGCTGCGCATGGCCTACGGCATTGTCGTCGGTGGCGTCAGCCCGGCAGCTACGGCCTATATCGCCGATACGACGGATGAGAGTTCGCGTGCCCAGGGCATGGCGCTGGTGGGCATGTCGGGTGGTCTGGGCACGATCCTAGGTCCGGCCTTCGGCGGTGCGCTGGTGTTCATCAGCCCGGTTTTTCCGATGTATGCGGCGGCGCTGCTGGCGGCGGCTGCAGGCGTGTGGGCCTGGGTCGGCCTGCGCGAACCGGTACGGCATGTGCAGAGCGGCCCGACTGCAAAACTGCGCATCCTCGATCCGCGCATCCTGCCCTACCTGGTTGGCTGGTTCGTGGTGTTCGGTGTCTTCACCGGCATCCAGACCATCACGGCAGGCTTTATCGCCGACCGCTTCGGCCTGACCGAAACCGTCGATATTCAGCAGACGATGATGGTCGCCCTGCTGTCGATGGCCTTCGTGACGGTATTCGTGCAGGCGGTCGTATTGCAGCGCTGGAAAGCGCGCCCGGCGACGATGCTCAGGCTCGGCTTCGGGGTCATGGTCATCGCCCTGCTGGTCATCGCTTATGGTCCGGGCATCATGTCGCTGTATGCAGGTTATGCGCTGTTCGGCTTCAGTTTCGGTTTTTGCGCTCCGGCGCTGAACGCGGCCGGCAGCCTCAGCGTGACCGCCGGGGAGCAGGGCGCTGTGGCCGGCCTGCTCTCTGCAGCGCCCACCGTCGGCATGATTTTCGGCCCGATCCTGTGCGGCCTGGTTTACAGCGTGGTGCCGTCGGCACCGATGCTCGGTGGCGCGCTGCTGACCGCGCTGGTCTGGCTGTGGTTGATGTTCGTCAAGGTGCCGGATCCGCAGCCGGGCTGAAAATCCGCGTTAGCGCGCCCGCAGCAGTCGCATACCGTTCAGCGTGACGATCAGCGTTGCGCCCACATCGGCCAGCACGGCCAGCCAGAGGCTGGCGATGCCAGGAATCGCCAGACCCAGCACGGCCAGCTTGAGTACCAGACTCAGCGCGATGTTCTGCTGCACCACGCGGCGCGTCTGCCGGCTGACGCGCAGTACCAGCGGGATGCTGCGCAGATCGTCCTGCATCAGCACGACATCGGCCGTCTCCATGGCCTGCGCCGTGCCGCCACCACCCATCGCGATGCCGATATCTGCCTGTGCCAGCGCCGGCGCATCGTTGATGCCATCGCCGATCATGGCCACAGTACCCTCCGTCTGCAGCTGCCGGATGACACCCAGCTTGTCCTCGGGCAGCAGGCCTGCCCGGATCTCGTCCAGTCCGCCGATCTGGGCGGCTATGGATTCCGCCACGTTGCGATGATCGCCGGTCAGCATGACCGTCTTCATGCGGGAATCCAGCGCATGCAGTTCAGCCAGCGCGGCACGACTTTCCGCGCGCGGCTGATCCTCCACACCGATGAAGCCCAGCATGCCGCTGGTGCGGCCCACGAGCATCACGGTTTTGCCGGATGACTGTACGGCAGCGGCGCTGCCGCAGATCTCTTCCGTGCAGTGTTCCCCGTGAGCAAACAGTTCATGGGTACCGACCGCTATGCGTTGACCGGATACTTCGCCGGATACGCCGCGGCCGACGTGCGCGGTGATGCTGGTTGCCTGCGGGAAGCGGCTGGCCACGCCCATGAACTGCGCTGAGGCGACAACCGCCTGGGCGAGCGGGTGTTCGGAGGCCTGCTCGACGGCTGCAGCGATGGCTATGACGTCTTCACACACACCGCAGTCGTTTGCTGCCATCGCTTCATGATGGCAGGCGCGGCCCCGGATGCGGGTCACGGCAGGCTGGCCGGCGGTCAGTGTGCCGGTCTTGTCAAAGGCGATGATGTGGATGCCGGCCATGCGGTCCAGTTGTGCGCCGCCTTTGACGAGCACGCCGAGCTGGGCAAGCCGGGCCAGCGCGCTGACCACCGTGACCGGCGTGCTGATGATGAGCGCGCAGGGGCAGGCGATGATCAGCATGGCGAGGCCACGATACAGCCAGCCGTGCGTACCGTCCGGCAGATCGAGAAAGGGCTGTCCAAAAATGAGTACCGGAATGGCGACGACCAGCGCAGCCAGCACACACACCAGCGGCGTGTACCAGCGCGCAAAGCGGTCGATGAAGCGTTCCGCAGGCGTACGCTCGGCCAGCGCTTTCTCCACCATGCTGGCGATGCGGGCAACCGTGGATTCCCCGGCCACGCGCAGGACGTTGATGGTGAGCGCACCCGAACCATTGACGGTGCCGGCCAGTACCTCGTCACCGACAGTGCGATCCACCGGCATGCTCTCGCCGGTGACGGCGGCCTGATTGATGCTCGAACTGCCATCGATGATCTGACCGTCCAGCGGGATCCGTTCGCCGGGCTTGACCAGAATGCGGGCGCCAACGGCCACTGATGCGGTGGGTTGGCGACGCTGGTGGTAGTGCACGGCGGGCGCGTGTGGCTGGTGGCCGTGGTTGAGTTCGGTCTTGGCCGCGGGCGGCCCGTGATCGCCGACATGCGGCTCCAGAACAGTGGTTTCATCCGGCTGCAGCGACAACAGGCTGCGCAGCGCATCCCGCGAGCGCTCGGCGCTGTAGGCTTCAAGCGCTTCGCCCAGCGTAAACAGCAGGACCACGGCGGCTGCTTCGCCGGTTTCGCCGATGGCGAAGGCCCCGACCGAGGCGACGCCCATCAGCAGGTCGATGGTGACGTGTCTGGCGATCAGCAGCGAGCGCAGGCCCTTGTACAGGATCGGTGCACCGATGATGGCCACCGTCGCCAGCAGGGCGATATCCACAAAGTCTGAGCCAAACAGCATCCCGGCGATGACTACAACCACGAGGTGTGCCGTGACCAGCAACGCGATCCGGGTGCGTCGTTCCGCAACCAGGAAGCGCAGAAAACCTTTGAGTCCGCGCAGTTCTGGCCGCGGTGCCTGTTTGGGTTCGGTACCTTCGACGATGCGGTAGCCCAGGCTGCGGATTTTGGCCTCGACGACCTCGCGTGAGGCCGAGCCGGCAGCCTCCAGGGTTTCAGTCGTGAAGTTCACGCTTACCGCAGTGACGCCGGGTACGCTGCGCAGTGCCTGTTCAAGGGTCAGTGCACAGCTGCCACAGTCCATCCCGCCGATCTTGAGGCGCAGGCTGGTCCCGGTGGGCGCTACCGTCGTGTTCATCGCAGAAAACTCCTCGCCAGCCCGGAAAATCCAGGTTGCAAGGTGCCATGATCGACCTTGAAGGCAGCTTCAGGGTCAAGAGGCGGGGCGGTGCTCCAGGGCCAGGAAGAACTGCGCGAACAGGAAGGCATTGTCGCCATGCGCCGAGAAAACATGGCCTTCGGCGGTATTTTCCACCTGGGGTTGAGCGTGGGCAGCGCAGCCGGCTTCGGAAGCGGCGATCTGCTGGAGCGCAACGCCGATCCGGGCGTCGCTGCCCGGTATCAATACGCTGTAGCCGTCGGTTTCGCGCCAGACATGGATATGCCGGCCGCGCAATACGTCCAGCACATCGCCACGATCCCAGGAGGCGAGCGCGCAGCCCATGCGTTTCATCAGCGAGCGCAGCGAGGCGGCTTCAGTCCGCGGCGTGCTCTTGTGGCCGCAGACCTGGTCTACCAGCCGGCGGTAGAGTTCCCGTGCCCCGTCAGCTGCCGGCAGCTGGCCGGACATCTCGCGCAGGAAGACTTCGAGTTCATGCCTGAGCACCAGCAGCTCGGTGAGTCGCCGCTCGATTTCCAGGAAACGGTCCTCAGCGATTTTCGCGACATCGCCGCTCTGCGGGGGTTTTCCTTTTGCGGTTTTCTTTCGGCCCGGCTGCTGCGCCGGTTGTTCGGCAGCAAGAAACTGCCGGATGTCGTCCAGCGAGAATCCCAGACGTTTGGCGCGATTGATGAAGAGCAGGGTCCGCTCTGCTTCCGGCCCATACAGCCGGTAGCCGGCCGCCGTGCGCTGTCCGGGACTGAGCAGGCCTTCTTTCTCGTAGTAGCGCAACACCGAGGGTGCCACGCGTGCGCGTTTGGCCAGTGCGCCGATGGTCAGAGTGCGGCGCGCTGGCTGTGGTGGCAAAGCAGGTTTGCGCGCCGTCATGGTGTCGTCGGCAGTACCCGCTGCACGAAGGCATTCATGGCCGCTGCAGTTTCTGCCGGCGCTTCCTCCTGCACGTAGTGGCCTGAAGTCGGCACCAATACCGCCGTATTGTTCGGCAGCAGCGCGCTCAGTTCGGCAAATTCCCCGGCGGGCTTGCCCCGATCCTGTGCCCCCCAGACGATCAGCGCGGGCACCTTGAGCTGCGGCAGCATCGGCACCTCATCGGCATCACTGTACTGGCCCATCAGGCTGGTCATGCCTGACAGATAGCCCTCGCTCTGCGAGGTCAG
>JBIJCV010000066.1:0-7841 GCA_044344525.1 Gammaproteobacteria bacterium
CTGCCGATGACCGGCGTGAGCATGAACCACAGCCAGAAATGGCGGTACCAGGGTTTCTCAATCATTGCAGGGGGCCGAAGAACCGGGCATCCCGTTCCGCCTGTACCACGCCGTCACCCAGATTTTCCACGCTGATGTTCAGATCAGCCCTGCCGCGCGGTGCGGCGCTGCGATCCACGCTGATCCGTGCCACCACGTCCAGCAGGGCGCCAGGACCCAGTTCGATTTCAGCCGGCGCAGTTTCCAGATGTGCGCCCGGCAAGCCGTCCACGCTGATGCGCACCCGGCGCGGCTGGTCTTCCTTGTTGAGAATCTTGAGTTGATAGACATTTTCGATCTGTCCGTCAGGCAATTCGCGGTACAAGGTGTTCCGGTCGCGAATCACATCGAGACGCACGGCCGCACGGTTGGCCAGAGTGACCACGAAGCCGGCAAACAGCAGCAGTAACACACTGCCGTACAGGATGATGCGTGGCCGGAGAATATGCCTGGGCTTGCCCTGCACGGCATTCTGGGTGGTGTAGCGAATCAGTCCGCGCGGGTAACCGACCTTGTCCATGACGGTATCGCAGGCATCGATGCACGCCGCACAAGTGATGCACTCGTATTGCAGACCCTTGCGGATGTCGATGCCGGTCGGACAGGCCTGTACACACATCTGGCAGTCGATGCAGTCGCCGAGTTCGCGCCTGGCGGGACTCGTGCCGCGCTGACGTCCGCCGCGCGGTTCACCACGAACCGGATCGTAGGAGACGATCAGCGTATCGCGGTCGAACATCGCGCTCTGGAAGCGTGCGTAGGGGCACATGTATATGCAGACCTGTTCACGCAGGGCGCCGGCGTTGCCGTAGGTGGCAAGACTGTAGAAGCAGATCCAGAAAGTCTCCCAGCCGCCGAGATCCAGCGACAGCAGCGATGTGCCGAGTTCATGGATCGGTGTGAAGTAACCGACGAAGGTGAAACCGGTCCATGCGGCGAAGCTGATCCAGAGAAGTTGCTTGGCAGCCTTGCGCAGGATTTTTTCTGCAGACCACGGTGCCTTGTCGAGCTTGATGCGCTGGTTGAAGTTGCCCTCGGTGAGTCGCTCCATCCAGACGAATATCTCGGTCCAGACGGTTTGTGGACAGACATAGCCGCACCAGACGCGACCGGCAACCGCAGTGGCAAAGAACAGCAACAGGGCAGCCATGATCAGCAGCCAGGAGAGAAACACGAAATCCTGCGGCCACAGCGTCAGACCCAGAATGTGGAACTGGCGCGCCGGCAGGTCAAACAGGATGGCCTGACGTGTTCCCCAGCGCAGCCACGGTCCGAGGTAGTAGATGCCAAGCAAGACGATGACTGCGGTATTGCGCAGATTTGCAAAGAAGCCCCTGACCTCGCGCGCATGAATCTTTGCACGCCTGGCATACAGGGATTCGACGTCAACTTCGATCTCGCCGCCGCTCACCCTCAGGCGTTCCTGTCCTGTCCGGCGATACGGGAAGTGCGAATCAGATATACCGAGATGGCGCTGGAGATGGCTGCGACCAGCCAGAAAAAGAAGAACGCTATGCCGTAAGCCATCATGCGTGAGGATTCGATCTCGGCCGGTGAGCCCTCATGCAGCAGTCCCGGATCGACGAAGGCGAAGAACAGCATCGTGGCGAAGCTGGCGGCGAGCAGCGAGGGCCAGAGCACGGCGGCCAGCACCTGAGTACGCGTACTCCAGGGGCGTGGTGGCGGTAACTCGGGCAGTTCCTGCGGCTCGTCGTTCATGGCTGTGTGCCACTGCTGTTGCCGAGACTCAGCACGTAGGCGGCCAGCACATGGATGCGGTCGGCTGTCAGTTGGCCGCTCTGGGCCGGCATCTGGTTGCTGCGGCCCTTCATCAGGACGTCACGGATGTCAGCATCGGTACTCCCATGCAGCCAGTCGCTGTCGGTGAGGTTCGGCGCACCGAGCGCCTGATTGCCTCGGGCATCTGCGCCGTGGCAGCCGATGCAGAAAGTCATGAATCGCTGCTGGCCGGCCGCTTCGGCTGGCGCAAGGCTGGCCGGATCAGCCGGTGCCGCAGCAGAAAGCCTCGGCAGTGCGCGCAGATACGCGATGACCTCGGTTACGCCCTGGTCGCCCAGTGCCGGGCCGAGGGCGGGCATCGTGCCGCTACGTCCGTTGGTGATGGTCTCGACGATGGTGTCCGGCGCATTGCCCCATAGCCAGGCCGAGTCTGTGAGATTGGGGAAGCCTTTGGCTCCACGGCCATCAGAGCCGTGACAGGTTGCGCAGCGGTTGAGAAAAATATTGCGCCCGAGGCGCAGTGCATCCGGGTTGCTGCTGAGTGCCGGTATTGCCGTGCCGGAAAAGACCGCAAAGACATTGCCGTAGCGCTGCTCGGCCGTCGCCATCTCGGCCTCGTACTGGCTTTTCTGGCTCCAGTCGCTGAAACCGGCAAAGGTGCCGAGGCCCGGGTAGATGACGAGGTAGATCAGCATGTAGATGCCTGTGATCCAGAATAACCACAGCCACCAGCGCGGCAGCGGATTATTGAGTTCCACCAGATCGCCGTCCCAGACATGACCCGTGGTGTTCTTCTCGGCTTGCTTGTCTTTCCGATTGGTTGTCAGGGTTTGCAGCAGCCAGAGGCAGCCCGCAAGGGTGCCTAGCGTCAGAATCCACACCCAGACATTCCAGAATCCGCTCATGTTCGGTGGCTCCTCGCCAGGTCAGCGATATCAGGACCGGTGCGCCGGGTCCTGGGGTGGTTTGTTGTCGGCCTCAAGCGGCATCTGTGCGGCTGCATCGAAGGTCTGTTTTTGTCTGCTGCTGTAAGCCCAGAAGCAGATGGCGATGAACAGCACCAGCATCACTACGGTGAAGATCCCGCGAAGCAGGCCGGGATCCATGTCAGCGGCCCTTGACGGCAGTACCGAGGCCTTGCAGATAGGCGATCAGCACATCCATCTCGGTCTTGCCTTCGACCATTGCCGACGCACCGGCGATGTCATCGTCCGTATAGGGCACGCCAATGGCCCGCAGCCGCTGCATCTTGAGCGGCGTGAGGCTGGCATCAACCGCAGTCTCGCTCAACCAGGGGAAGCCCGGCATGTTCGACTCCGGCACCAGGTCGCGCGGGTTGTGCAGATGTGCACGCTGCCACTCGTCGGTATAGCGTCCGCCGACGCGGGCCAGATCAGGTCCGGTACGCTTGGAGCCGAACTGGAAGGGACGGTCGTACACGGCTTCGCCGGCCAGCGAATAGTGGCCATAGCGTTCGGTTTCGGCGCGGAACGGGCGGATCATCTGCGAGTGGCAGGCGTAGCAGCCCTCGCGAACGTAGATGTCGCGGCCCTCGAGTTGCATGGCGGCGTATGGCATCACGCCCGGGGTCGGTTCGACGGCCTCGCGTGACATGATCAGAGGTACGATTTCCGCCAGGCCGCCGATGCTGATGGCAATTGCCGTCAGCACACCCAGCAGTCCAGCGGACTTTTCTATCGTTTCGTGTCGCATGTTCGTGCGCTCCTCAGGCCGGATCCATGACGGGTTGCACGACCCGCTGCTCACTGGTCGCTACGGTTTTCCAGACGTTCCAGGCCATGATCAGGGCGCCAGTCAGGAACATCACGCCGCCCATCAGGCGCGCTGCATAGTAGGGATAGGTGGCTTTCAGGCTCTCGATGAAGGTGAAGGTCAGCGTGCCGTCGCTGTTCACCGCGCGCCACATCAGGCCCTGCATCACGCCCGCGATCCACATGGAGGCCACATACAGCACGATGCCGATGGTGGCGATCCAGAAGTGCAGGTCGATGGCCCTGGTGCTGTACATGCCGGCGCGGCCATAGACGCGCGGAATCAGTGCATACATGCAGCCGAAGGTCACCATGGCAACCCAGCCAAGCGCACCGGAATGCACATGGCCGATGGTCCAGTCGGTGTAATGCGACAGGGCGTTGACCGTCTTGATCGACATCATCGGACCTTCAAAGGTCGACATGCCGTAGAACGACAGCGAGACGATCAGGAACTTGAGAATCGGGTCGGTGCGCAGTTTGTCCCACGCGCCGGACAGCGTCATGATGCCGTTGATCATGCCGCCCCAGGATGGGGCCAGCAGTACCAGCGAGAACACCATGCCCACCGACTGGGCCCAGTCGGGCAGGCTGGTGTAATGCAGGTGGTGCGGACCGGCCCACATATAGGTGGCGATGAGCGCCCAGAAGTGCACCACCGACAGCCGGTACGAGTACACCGGTCGGCCGGCCTGCTTTGGCACGAAGTAATACATGATGCCGAGAAAGCCGGCGGTGAGGAAAAAGCCCACCGCATTGTGGCCGTACCACCATTGCACCATGGCGTCGACGATGCCGGCATAGATCGGGTAGGACAGGCTCAGGGTCACCGGGACGGCCAGCGAATTGACCACGTGCAGGATTGCGACCGTGATGATGTAGGCCGCAAAGAACCAGTTGGCCACATAGATGTGTTTTACGCGCCGTTTGGCCAGGGTGCCGAAGAACACCACGCCATAGGCCACCCAGACCACGGTGATCAGCACGTCGATGGGCCAGATCAGTTCCGCATACTCCTTGCCCTGGGTCATGCCCAGCGGCAGGGTGATCGCGGCCAGCACGATCACCAGGTTCCAGCCCCAGAAGGTGAACGCGGCCAGCCAGCCAGCGTACAGACGCACGTGGCAGGTGCGTTGCACCACGTAATATGAGGCGGCAAACAGTGCGGAACCGCCGAAGGCAAAGATCACCGCATTGGTGTGCAGTGGACGCAGCCGGCTGAAGGTGGTCCACGGCAGATCGAAGTTCAGTTCCGGCCACATCAGCTGGGCCGCGATGATGACGCCGACCAGCATGCCGACGACACCCCAGACCACCGTCATGATGGAGAACTGCCGGACCACGACGTCGTTGTAGCTTTGTGATTTGTCCATCAAGGGGCTCCGCCACGGAGTGCTGACCGTGAAATTATCCCGGCAATTCCTGACCTGTGTCATTGACAGGAGGGGTTGCGCGCGCGGGCAATTTACGGGCAACACACCCTGAAGGCAATGCGGGATTTACCTCATCGCCGCCGGGTGGGCGGAAAGAACCACCACGTTGCCAGAACCAGCAGGCCGAACAGCGAGTAACCAGTAGCAAAAACCCACGGCGCTGCGTCGAAGTAAAGGATCCGCTGCAGCCAGTATTCGATGAAGCTGCCGCTGTAGGTGCTGACCTGCGCTCGGGCGCGCAGCCACATTTCCAGCGTGGTGAGTGGACAGGTCAGGCCGATCCAGGCCTCTGCGACCACGATAGCAATCGCAGCCAGATGCAGCAGCCTGAACCACAGGCGGTTGACCCAGTTCCAGCGTCGCAGGTTGCCGATGAGAATCAGGGCAAGACCGCCAGCCACGAAAGCGACGACAACCGCATGCGTGGCCAGGACGAGATCGGCGAGCAACTGGTAGGGCATGTCTTTCAACAGCAAAGCCCCCTGGTGCAGTGGTGACGGGTGCCTGAGGCCAGCCTGCCCGGATTGCGGCAAGACCTACCGGTTAAGCACCGGCAGATAGATCCACGGCCGGCGCGTCCGGTCGCGGTCGCGGTAGGCGAGGATTTCAGCATCGCGCTTCAGCGTGACGGCGATGGAGTCGAGGCCCTCGAGCAGCATCTCGCGGTCGGCGTCAGGGATGCTGAATGACCATGATTTTCCGTCCGGCGTGGCGACGGTGCAGGCAGTCAGATCCACCGTCAGCCGGAATTTGTCCGGGTCGGTCGCGATTTTCTGCGCCAGTGCTTCGACGGCTGCGTTGTCGAGGATCACCGGCACGATGCCATTGCGTACACAGTTGCCCTGAAAGATGGAACCAAAGCTCGGCGCAATGATGGCGCGGATACCCCACTCATGCAGGGCCCAGACCGCATGCTCGCGCGATGAGCCGCAGCCGAAGTTGATGCCGGAAAGGAGGATCTGCGCCTTGCGGTACGGCTCGCGGTTGAGGATGAAGTCCGGGTTTTCTGCCCGGCTGCCGGGGTTCTGGTAACGCCAGCCGGCAAACAGGCCTTCCGACAGCCCCTGCTTCGATACGCGCTTCATCTCCCGGCTCGGGATGATTGCATCGGTATCGATATTGATGCGCAACAGGGGCGCAGCGATGGCGGTGAGCTGCGTGAACTTTTCCATGGCGCTTCAGTTTCCCTTCAGCTTGCGTACGTCGGCAAGCGCACCGGCAATTGCCGAGGCGACCACGGTCGCCGGGCTCGCGAGATGGGTACGCGTGCGCGGTCCTTGGCGGTTCTCGAAGTTGCGGTTGGTGCTGGAGACCACCCGCTCTTCAAGGCCGAAGCTCTCACCGCCTGCATAGAAGCACATTGAACAGCCGGACTCTCGCCACTCGAAACCGGCGTCACGGAAGATCTGGTCGAGGCCCTCTGCCTCGGCGGCTTTTTTGACCTGGCTGGAGCCGGGCACGCAGATCGCCTTCACGCCGGCGGCAACCTTGTGGCCACGCAGGAGACGGGCCGCCTCGCGCAGATCGCTGATCCGGCTGTTGGTGCAGGAACCGATAAACGCGGCGCTGATCGGCAGGCCCTCGATGGAGGTGCCGGGCGCAAGCCCCATGTACTCCAGGGCGCGCTGCATGGACTGACGCCGGTTGTTATCCGGTTCGGCAGCCGGGTCTGGCACCAGGTCGCTGATATTGCCGCCGTGCTGCGGGCTGGTGCCCCAGGTGATATGCGGGCCGAGCAGGCTGCAATCGATCTCTATCTCGCGATCAAAGGTCGCATCGGGGTCGCTGGCCAGCGAGCGCCAGTGGGTGACCGCCTGCTCCCAGACTTCCGGCCCCGGTGCGAAAGGCCGTCCGCGCACATATTCGAAAGTGCTTTCGTCAGGCGCCACGATACCGGTCCAGGCGCCGAACTCGACGGCCATGTTGCATAGGGTGAAGCGGGCCTCGATGGGCAGCGCCTTGACTGCGGCACCGGCAAATTCAATTGCATAGCCGGTGCCGCCGGAGGCGCCGAAGCGGCTGATGAGGTGCAGGATCAGATCCTTCGCATAGACGCCCGGCTGCAGTTGACCCTCGAAACGGATGCGCATGCTGCGCGGTTTGCGCACCGCCAGCGTCTTGGTGGCCAGCGCATGCTCGCCTTCGGTAGAGCCGATGCCCCAGGCCAGTGCGCCCAGGCCGCCGAGCGTACAGGTGTGGCTGTCCGGGCAGACGAGTGTCACGCCGGGCAGGGCGATGCCTTGTTCCGGCGAGACCACATGCACGATGCCCTGGCGGTCGTCACCCAGATCAAAGAGATGGATGCCGGCGGCGAGGGCCGAAGCGCGGGTGCTGGTGATGAATTCGCGGCCGCCCGGCATGCGTGTGTCGTCGGTACGTCCGGGCGTGGTATCGACGATGTGGTCCATCGTGCAGAACACCTGCTCCGGGTGGCGGACCCGATGACCGGCGGTTTCCAGACCCTTGAGCGCCACGCTGCCGGTACGCTCGTGCAGGAAGATGCGGTCGATGTAGAGCAGGGTGGCGCCGTCGCCGAGATCAGCAACCGTATGCTCTGCCCACAGTTTGTCGATGATCGTCTGGCCCATGCTTGCGACTCATGCCTGGTGCTACCCGGAACCGGGGCGCGATGATAGCAGTTCGGTTCCGCCGCGGGCGCACGGGGTGAGGGGGCTATAATCACGGCCTCCCGATCCAGGCGAGTACCGATATGCTGTCCCATGTGGATGCCAACAACCAGCCGACCATGGTGGATGTGAGCGGCAAGGCTGTCACGCGCCGCACTGCGCATGCCCGGGCGCGGGTGCTGCTGCCGCCAGTGGTTCGGGCGGCTTTTGCCGGCGGCGACATCCAGACC
>JBIJCV010000055.1:0-8325 GCA_044344525.1 Gammaproteobacteria bacterium
ATCGATCAGGATGATCTCGAGTTGTACCTGATCGACCATGGCCTGGACGAGATGGGCGAGGGCAGCGGCGAGAAGAATGAGCCGCAACTGGTTATCCGCTGCAATTTTGGGGATTTTGGCCAGCTGCAGAAGGGGCTTGAGGACCGCAAGCTCACGCCGCTGTCCGCCGAACAGGAATACATCTGTACGACACCTGTCGAGCTTCCGGAAGATCAGGCGCGGGAAGTGCTGGAGTTCATTGACAAGCTTGAGCAGGACGAGGACGTGCAGAAGGTTTCCCACACGCTCGTCTAGCGACGGATCATGCAGATCGGGCGATTCAGCGTGCAGTTCGGGAGGACGGCCGA
The DNA here is from genome assembly GCA_044344525.1 of Gammaproteobacteria bacterium. Lineage (GTDB taxonomy): Bacteria > Pseudomonadota > Gammaproteobacteria > Steroidobacterales > SHZI01. The sequence continues at coordinate 348 of JBIJCV010000055.1, forward strand.
TACTGCGGGTTACCCTTATGGGAAATAGTCCTTCTATAAACTAGATTCGCCTCCCTGTTACCGTAGAATCAGGCGGCTGCTGTATCAGGGTTGGTTAAGGAGGGCTGTTTATGGGCGCATTGGGACCCGAGGGGCTGAACGTTATGGGGCCAATGGGACCTGAGGGACTGGACGATTTCCTCATCGCGATCATAGCCGGTGCCCTTGTAGTGGTTTTCGGGGCGGTCTACGCCGCCTGTTTCGCGTTTGGGCGCCTGTTCGGTAAATCCAGCCTGGTGCTGATTGCCTACGGATGTTTCGCTTTGCTGATGGGCACCGTCTATGTGCTGGCGACCTCGCTGCACCTTGACGGGATCTGGAACGTAATGATGGTGGTGATGCTGCTCGCCTATTTCCTTGCACCGCGCATGATCTGGCGCCTCAGCACCGCAACACACGAATAAGACGCAATGACTTCTGTATCTAAGGGCCCCGTGGCCGGAAGGAGAGCAATATCATGAGTAAAATGCCCTGGTGGGCGAGCGAGGGTTTCTGGCGCAAGACAGCGATCTGGGTGACCGCTGGAATGGCCATAGTCCTGATTGTGCTGACCTTCGACACGGTTGCCGTGATCACTGCCGGTCACTCGCGTGTACCGAACTATGACGTGATCAACAAGCGCATCTATTACCGCATGAACACGAAGCGGGAGTTCCAGGAACCGGTCATCGGTGCCGATGCCCCGTTGTTCGGCAAGATGTTGTCGCTGGAAGAAGCCAAGGCCATGGTGAGTCACGGCAAGATGACCGTACAGGCCAGGAACTGCGGCAGCTGCCACACCCTGCTGGGCAATGGTGCCTACTACGCACCTGATCTCACCAAGGCCTGGCTCGACCCGGCCTGGGCGGGTGAAAGCGCCCGCGAGACGTTGATGGTCGAGTTCCTGATGGATCCGATCACCAATGCACGTGGTTATGGTGGCAATCGGCGCATGCCCAACCTCCATCTCACTGAAGAAGAGGCGAAGGCCGTCGTGGCGTTCCTGAAATGGACCTCAGCCATCGATACCTCCGGATTCCCACGGAACTTTACGCCCATTGCGCAGGAGGGCGATCGATGAGTATCGCTAAGCTCACAGGCACTGCCGCCCTTGATGGCGGTCAGCGGCTTGCTGTCAAATATTTCGTCGTTGCCATCATCCTGTTCGGTGCGCAGATCCTGTTCGGCCTGCTGGCCGGGTACCAGTATCTGCAGCCGGACTTTCTCTACGGCGTGGTGGACTTCAGTGTCAACCGCATGGTGCACGTCAACGCCATGGTCGTCTGGATGCTGTTCGGCTTCATCGGCAGCATCTACTGGCTGATCGAGGAAGAGTCGGGTACCGAGGTTGTCGGTCTGACGCTGGGTAATCTCGGCTTCTGGCTGTTTACCATTGCGGTCGCAATCGTGGTGGTGGTGTACCTCGTCATTCAGACGGGTCCCGGCACCATCGAGAGCATCTGGCTGATCAACGAGGGCCGTGAGTACATTGAGGCACCGCGCTGGGCGGATTTCGGCATCGTGGTCTGCGTGCTGATCTTCTTCTACAACGTGGCAGCCACCTTCATGAAGGGGCGCTGGAGCGGTATCGCCGGCGTCCTGGTGCTCGATCTGGTGGCCGTTGCCGGCATGTATCTCGCCGGCATGTTCTACAGCCCCAACCTGTCCATGGACCAGTTCTGGTGGTGGTGGGTTATCCATCTGTGGGTCGAAGCGACCTGGGAAGTGCTGGTCGGCTGCATCATGGCCTGGGGCCTGATCAAGACCCTGGGTGCACGCCGGCAGATTGTGACCACCTGGCTGTATATCGAAGTCGCGCTGATGCTCGGCTCGGGTATTCTCGGTCTGGGACATCACTACTTCTGGATCGGTACACCCGAGTACTGGCTTACCGTCGGCGGCTTCTTCTCGGCACTCGAACCGGTACCGCTGGTCGCGATGGTCGTACACGCCGTCTATGACTCCGGTGTGCATCGCTTCAAGAGTCCCAATCATCCAGCCCTCGCCTGGCTGATTGCCCACGCCTTCGGCAACTTCTTCGGTGCCGGCGTCTGGGGCTTCATGCACACCCTGCCGCAGGTCAATGTCTATACCCACGGTACCCAGTGGTCGGCATCGCACGGACACTTCGCGTTCTTCGGCGCCTACGCGACGATGAACATCGCGGTGTTCTACCTTGCTGTGCAGAAGTGGCGCGGTAACGTGAACTTTGGCGGCGGACTGGTCGACAATGGCTGGAAATGGAAGTGGTCCCTCGGTCTGCTCAATGGCGGTGTGCTGGGCATGACCATGGCGCTGCTGGTCTCCGGTTACGATCAGGTGTTTATCGAGCGCGCCCTTGAGGGTGCAACCTGGGCTGGTTACTTCAAGGCGCAGCACGGCGTCTGGTACCTGCAGGGCATGTGGTGGCGGCAGCTCTTTGGCTACATGACGGCGGCCGGCTTCTTCCTGCTGGTGTGGGACCTCATGACGATTGGTGTGCGTGAGACTCGCCCAGCTGTATTCCACACAGAAGTTGCAGAACACGCTGCCTAACGAAATCCTGAAGGAGATTATGACGTGAAATCGACAATCATCATCGCGACGGCAGTGGCTATGCTCGGCTTCAGCCTGGGCGCATCAGCTGCGGACCAGAATGCCGCAGACAAGGCCAAGACGCTTTGCGCCGGTTGCCATGGCCCGAACGGTATCAGCACGAACCCGCTCTGGCCGAATCTTGCCGGCCAGCAGGCGATCTATATCGAGAAGGCCATACGTGACTACAAGAGCGGACAGCGCAATGATCCGCTGATGTCACCGATCGCCACCACGCTGAATGACGCGGAACTCGCTTCGCTGGGTGCGTACTACGCCGCACTGCCGCCGGGCGGCTGAATAGCTCTGCCCGCGCTCTGAATTACGGGGCTGGATCCGGGGACGGATCCAGCCCCGTATGCTTTACGGCTCCCGGCCGCGCAACTGATCGTAGATCTCTGGCGTAATCATGCCGAAGTGAGCGTCCCGCGCGCGTGTTTCCATCTGTTCGCGCAATCCCTTCTGAATCTGCGCTGGTTCCTGCTCAAGTTTCGCCTGTGCAGTCAGCGTCCACATCACGTTCAGCGCCTTGTTTTCCCAGACCAGCGCGTAAGGATCCGTTTCGTGTGACAGTGGCAGGGCCGGATGCTCCCAGCTCTCTACATAGTGGAACGCGTCGGCCACCGGCTTGCCCCACGACTTCTCGAAGACGCCATAGGCCGGGTCGTTGGCGTGCAGAACATGCTTGTACTTGTAGATCGCGTTGGTGACGATATCGATGTCGGTCTGTGCATCAAGTTTGCGGCCTGGCTTGTAGTAATGCTCGATCCAGACATCCAGGTAAGCGGCTGCGGCTTCGTTGAACAATTCCGTATCAACCTCGCCGTACTGGCAATGCAGCAGGTAGGGTGAGGCGGTAGTCAGTATCCACTCGATCTTCGCCTCGCCGATGTTCAGCGCCTTGCGGTACTTCTCATAGACCGGGATCAGCGGCGTGTAGTCCATATCGGGGTGGGTCGGAGAAATATCGAGCAGCGCGATGGTCTGCTTGCCGTTGCCGCCGAGCTGAAACATGTAAAACGGAACGTCATGCCCCGGATCCGGAATAACCAGAATCACGTTGCCCTGCAGTTTATTGCGAATGCCGTACTCCTCGAGAATGATCGAGGACAGCTTGTCGGCGCGACGAAAATCGGAACTCAGGTAAGTGTCGCGGCCGGTCTGGCGACGATTGGAAAAGAACTGCTGGTAATCGTCCTCTCGGACGTATGTGCCGAAACGCTCCATGAACATTTTCAGGGGGCCTTTCATCTTCGCTGCCAGATGGTCCATGGTCTGCACCAATACCCGTGGTTGAATTACATGTATCTAAGAGTATACAAGTAATATGAAGCCTCGTGCTGCGGAGATGCCCGCGGTGCGCGCGGGTGACTGATTTGCCGTCGCTGTCAGATGTTATTGCAGCGTGGCCAGTGCTTCGCGAAGGTCACGACTGTCGGGTGCCATGGTCAGACCGGTCTGCAGCGCCTCCCGCGCAGCCTCGTTTTCACCCAGCGCCTGATGTGCGCGACCGATATACAGCCAGGTTTCGGTTTCACCCCAGACCGGTCGCGCCGAACCGGCCGGACGGGATGCGGCAAACAGTTCGGCGGCCCGCCGAAGTTTGCCGATCGCGCGCTTCTTGTTGCCACCGAACATCATCGGTGTTTCGTAATCGCTGACGCCGTCCTGGAATACCACCCAGGCGTTGTCCGGTGCTTGTTCTACTGCGGCACTGAGCTGCCGGCCCGCTTCCAGACCCCGCCATGCGGCACCCAGAAAATAGTATCTGGAACTGGCGCCATAGCAGGAACCCAGCAATGCCCGGGCCTGCGCATCGTTGCTGCGCCGATCGAGCAGCGCTTCGAGTGCGGTGATGCAGTCTTCCAGATAGTTCCGCGCCTGCTCCTTGTTGTCCGCTGCGAGCTGCGATTGGCGAAGACGCGCATAGGCGCCGAGGTAAATTGCCGTATCGCGCCGGGATTCTGCGCGGTCCGCAGCATTTCCAAGCTCGAGAATCGCCCGCCGTCCGGCCTCGATTGCCGGCATATCGCGCCGGTTCCAGGCTCGCTCGATGTTGTCGCGGAGCTCGATCATTGCCGGATCTTCTACCGACATGGCCTGCGCCCAGGGGCTGACCAGCCCGGACGCCAGCAGTGCAAACAGCACTGGCCTGAGCAGGGTGCAAAGCAAGGTTTTCATGACGCTGACGGCCGGCCGCGCAGGGCACGCTTGAGCAGTCGCGCCATCGCCTCGGCGATGGCAGCATCTTCTTCCGGCAAGCCACGCACCGACAGATACACCCGGCTGGTGATGGGGATTTCAGTCCATTGTTCCGGTGCGCCCGGCGGGCTGCGTTTCGGATTGAGTGTAGGGCGGAGTTCCAGTTCGCGCAGCAGATGCCCGAGGTCACTGTGGTCGTTGTGACCTGCGTCGGCTGACGAAGCGCCGCCGGAACCGGACTCAGTCGGGACGCCCTGGCCCGAACTCAGGGCCGGCATTTTGTCTGGCGCTATCTGAAGTACCGGTAGCCGCGGATGAGTGTCCTCATGCGGCGCTGCAGTTGGTGCCAGGGGCGCCCGTTCGGTGCTGAAGCGCTGCCGGATCGATGCGTCAGCCAGCCCGTAACTGCGCCGGTCGCCGCCCGTTGCAGGGTGCGTTGCTTCCTTGGCCAGCATCGAGGCATCCGTGGGCACCAGATTGATACCCGCGGTGCCGGGCGGGCTGGCACCTGGTCTTTCCGGTGCGTTCGTCCCGGTTGCCGGTTGTCCGGCAAACAGCTGCTCGATTTCTGCACTGGGCAGTCCGCGCTCCAGAATGTCCCTGATACCTTGTGCGTCCAGTGCTGACAGCGCCCGGCCGATCTCTGCCAGGGTCGCGGTCAGGAGCTGGCCGTTTGCCTGTAACTCCCTGACTCCTTTGATAAAAAGTAGTCTGGACAGGCATTCGTCGGGGTAGCGCGTGTGCGGGCCGCGACGCCCGACCTTGGGCAGCAGCCCTGACTGGATGTAATAGACGATGGTGCGCCGGTCAAAGCCAGTACGATCGACGAGCTCAGAGAGTGCGTAGCTGCGTGGCGTTGTCATGCTTGAGTCCTATGGCAGCGTCTATACAGTGCCAATATATATCAGGCCCGTAAAGCAAAGTGTCAATATTGTGCCGATAGTGTCCGGAGTGGCCCGTGTTCCCGATCAGTGATGAAAATCCGCAGTTTCTTACCCCCTATACGACGATCGGCCTGATCGCCCTGAATATCCTCGCCTGGGTTTTTCTGCAGGGGCTGGGCACCGAGCCGAAACTGGGCGCCTCCGTCTGTACCCTCGGACTGGTGCCCGGTGAGTTGCTGCAAACCCTGGCAGCCGGCACGCGTTTCGAGATCGGCCCGGGGATGATGTGCGTACTCACCGATACACCGAACTGGCTGAGTCCCGTCTCGCACATGTTCCTGCATGGGGGTTGGCTGCACATCATCGGCAACCTGTGGTTCCTCTGGATCTTCGGCACCAACGTCGAAGACTCGATGGGACACGCGCGCTTCCTGGTTTTCTATCTGCTCTGTGGTCTGGCCGCTGCAGCACTGCAGATATTTGCTGACCCGCGCTCGGGCATTCCGATGGTGGGCGCGTCCGGTGCGATCGGCGGCGTGATGGGTGCCTACGTGCTGCTCTACCCGAAGGTGCAGGTAAAGATGCTGGTGTTCCTGGGTATCTTCGTCACGACTTTCTCGGTACCGGCGTTCTGGATGCTCGGCTACTGGTTTATCGCCCAGTTCATCGGCGGTATCGGTTCCATCGGTGCGCAGGGCGGTGGCGTTGCATTCTGGGCGCATGTGGGCGGCTACCTCGCCGGCGCAGCCCTGATCTTTTTGTTCCGCGATCCGGAACTCGTGCGCCGTCACCCGCATTACGGCTGGTCCTGAGCGGCAGACCGTACTCAGTCAGGCAGCGTCTGTCCGCGGGTCTCTACAACCAGAGGGATGAACAGCAGCCCAGCCAGTGGCACGAAGGCGACGGCAAACAGTGCATTCAGAATCACCGCCGGGGAGCCGGCGCCTGCAGCCGCCACACTGCCTACGACAAAGGGCCCGGCCGCTGCCACGACACGGCCGATGTTGTAGCAGAAGCCGGCGCCCGTGGCGCGCAGTCGGGTCGGGTACAGCTCCGGCAGGTAGTAAGTGAAACTGCCGAACACGCCGAACACGCTGAGGCCGATGAAGAAGTAGGCATACAAGCGGGTTTCTTCGGGCAGGTCCAGACCGAAGGTGCCCATCAGTGCCAGCGCCGAGACGCCGAAGTAGATGGCAAACATCGGTCGACGGCCCAGCCGTTTGGCCAGCGGGATGGTGAGCAGCGTGCCGATGAGTCCGCCGAGGTTGAATGAAGTCGTGGCGATCGTCTTCCAGCTTTCCACCAGCGCATTGGTCGCTGCCTTGTCCAGGCCGCTGGCTGCCGCAGCTGCCTGTCCGAGCGTAGCGCTCACCACCGGGATGAAAGCGTTGCAGCTCCACCAGGTCAGCAGGGCCACGAAGGTCATCAGCAATGCGCTGCGTGTGCGTGGCCAGAACTCGGGGGAAAACAGCTCGGCAATGCGTGGCGCCGGAGCCCTGGCGTGTTGTGCCGTTTGTACCCAGCGCTCCGGTTCCTTCACGAACAGGCGCACGAAGAAAGCGACGGTGGCCGGCAGCAGGCCGAACAGCAAGACGAAGCGCCAGCTCGTTTCCGGATCGGCGCTCATGATGTTGCCTGCCACCAGCGCGTTGACGCCGGTGGCCAGAAACAGGCCGAAGGGCGCCGCCGTATACAGCAGCGCACCAGCTTCGACGCGATGCTCGTCATCGACGACCTCGGCCACCATCGCCGCACCTGCGGCCCATTCACCACCGATTCCGAGGCTGGCGATGATCCGGCAGGCGACCAGCTGCCACATGTCGGTGACCAGCGCGCAGCAGGCAGTACCGATCGCATAGAGCACCATGGTGATCATCAGCGTGCGGCGCCGGCCGAAGCGATCGCTGATCGGGCCGAATATCACGCCACCCACAGCCCAGCCAAGCAGAAACAACGAGGTCAGCGCACCCGTCCAGAACAGCGTCGCTGCCTTCGCTTCAGGTGAGCCTAGCGTCAATCCCAGCAGGACGGGCACCGCATTCGGTGCGACATAGTTGAACAGCAGGCCATCGAATACATCGAAGCCCCAGCCCAGCCAGGCGGCTGCCAGCACCGTCCACTGATAGCGGGTGAAAGAGAACACGAAAGCGGATTATCCAGCCGGCGCAATGACTGCGCATGGTAGCAATCGCTGCCCAGCTGTCTATACCGGCTAAAACTGCAGTCCTGCCTTGACCTATCCCCCTGGAGGGGATAAGAATGGCGCCCTGATCCGGTCCCGGGGTTAAGCCATATGTCCG
>JBIJCV010000056.1:0-8203 GCA_044344525.1 Gammaproteobacteria bacterium
CATCCCGGTTGATGTATGTGCGCTTGCGCCGCACTTCGACAGTTACGGTCTTCGCCCTTCCCTGCCCGGCACCGACCTTGATTTCGGTTGATGTACGCCGGTTCAGTGTGATCTTTCGGGGTGCTGCAGATGCAGTTGCACTACTGTCATCATGGCCGTGCGTACGGCGCAGGTAGGTGAGCAGATTTTGCTTGGCATCATCACTGATAACCGTATCTGCACCTTCCACGGAGATTCCTGCCTCACCCAGCTGGGTCAGGAGTTTCTCAACGGGAATCTTCAGGGCATCTGCAAACTGCGTGACCGTCACTTCCGACATAGGGTTACCCCGCGTACTGGCAGGTCAATAAAAATCAACCGGCCGACTCCTGTTCGAACCAATGCGCACGCGCCGCCATGATCAGCTTTGCAGAACGCTCGTCATCAAGTCCCTCAATACCCTCCAGATCGTCGACCGCCTGTTCGGCAAGGTCATCACGTGTACAGATACCGCGCGCAGCAAGCTGCCCGGCAAGCGCCGGATCCATGCCATCCAGACTCAGCAAATCCTCTGCCGGCGGGGCCTTGTCGATCGTTTCCTCATTCTGGATGGCTGCGGTAATCAGCACATCGCGGGCCCGATTACGCAACTCATCAACCATATCCTGATCGAATTCCTCAATAGCGAGCAGCTCGTTGGCTGGCACGTAGGCAATCTCCTCGATGCTCGAGAAGCCCTCCTGGACGAGGATCAATGCAACTTCCTCGTCTACGTCCAGCTTGTCCTTGAACAGATCGAGCAATACCCGCGACTCCTTCTCGCTCTTTTCCTCGGCAGCCGACTCGGTCATTACATTGAGCTCCCAACCGGTAAGCTCGCTCGCAAGACGAATATTCTGGCCACCGCGGCCGATTGCCTGCGACAGCTTGTCCTCCTGGACAGCGAGATCCATGCTGTGGGCTTCTTCATCGACCACGATGGAGCTGACATCGGCTGGCGACATGGCGTTGATAACGTACTGAGCCGGACTCTCGTTCCAGAGAATGATGTCCACCCGCTCGCCGGCGAGCTCGTTCGATACCGCCTGCACACGCGAACCACGCATGCCGACACAGGCGCCAACCGGATCGATGCGGCGGTCATTGCTCTTTACGGCAATCTTTGCCCGCAGACCGGGGTCACGCGCCGCACCGAGAATTTCGATCAGGCCCTGACCAACCTCGGGCACCTCGATTTTGAACAGTTCCAGCAAAAACTGCGGCGAGGTTCTGGTCAAAAAGAGCTGTGGACCTCGCGGCTCGGAGCGAACCTCACGCAACAAGGCCTTGATGCGGTCCTGCGGCCGGGCCGGTTCGCGCGGCATCATGTGTTCGCGGGGAATAAAGCCCTCGGCATTGCCGCCCAGGTCCATGTAGACACCGTTTCGATCAACGCGCTTCACGACGCCGGACAGCAACTGACCAACCCGTCCCTGAAACTCTTCGACAACCTTCTTGCGCTCTGCCTCGCGAACCTTTTGCACGATGACCTGTTTGGCAGTCTGTGCAGCAATGCGGCCGAACTCCACGGACGGAATCAGCTGCTCCACATACCCACCTGGCTCTGCTGCCGGATCCACATCGACAGCATCGATCATCCGCAGTTCCCGCTCTGGAATCTCAAGCTCTGTGGAGTCGTCCGCGAAAACTTTCCAGCGACGAAAGGTGTCGTACTCACCGGTGCTGCGATTGATACTGACACGCACATCGACATCTTCGTCGCCATAGCGCTTGCGCGTCGCTGAAGCCAGTGCAGCCTCCAGTGCTTCAAAAATGATTTCGCGGTCGACCGCCTTCTCGTTGGAGACGGCTTCAGCCACTAGCAGAATTTCTTTACTCATATCGGTACACCTGCGCGCAGTTCGTTCGCTTAATACAAGACCGGCCTAGAATTCCGGAACCAGTCGTATCAGTTCAATGTCCTCAATCGGCACCATCAGTTCGGTATCGTCCACCTGAAGCCTGACTTTTTCACCATCACGGCCAATCAACACCCCGGCGAACCGGCGGCGTCCGTCAATCATCGCCCTGAACCGGCCCTTGACCGGCTGCCCGGCAAACCGGTCGAAGTGAGCCGGCTTGACCAGTTTCCGATCCATGCCTGGAGACGAGACCTCAAGATCATAGTCACCCTGAATCGGATCCTCGACGTCCAACAGACCGCTGACCTGCCGGCTTACTGCTTCGCAATCCTCGACACGTATTCCATCCGGATGGTCGATAAACAGGCGGAGGACTCCACGCCCGCCGGCAAAACTGGCCTCCAGATCAGCCAGTTCATACCCCAGCGCTTCTACCGTTGGCTCCAGCAGGGCAATCAGTTGTACTCGGCCCTTACTCATCGTGCCTCACTACCTGGCTGGGCAGTAATACCCGCACAGTTGCCGGGAGCAGAAACAAAAAATGGGCCATTGGCCCACCCTTGCTGCACCCCATCTTCGCTGCCGCCCGGGTGCGGGCTGTCGCCGTGCAATACCGCAAAAAAACAAAGCCCCGCGCGGGGCCATCTCTAGCGATAAATGGTAGCGGGGGTAGGATTCGAACCTACGACCTTCGGGTTATGAGCCCGACGAGCTGCCAGACTGCTCCACCCCGCACCAGCGCAGCTGTGCATGGTAGCCATTTCGCATCAGTGAGGCAACCGCCCGGAAACGAACGGAATCAGATCAGGGCCGCAGCATGCGCACAGAGGTCCAGAAGCCGGTCCGGAAACAGGCCAATACCAAGCAGCAGCAAGGCGTTGACGCTGAGAACCACACGGAGATCCAGCGGCAAGCCGACCGTACTGGCGGTGCCGCCATTATCGAACAGCATCAGCCGTATGACCCGAAGATAGTAGTAAGCGCCGATCACCGATGTCAGCACCCCGACAATCGCGAGGCCCATATAGCCCGAATTCAGCAATGCGGACAGGACCCACCACTTTGCATAGAAACCAGCGAGCGGCGGTACACCGATCATGCTGATCATCAGCAGCACCATCATGAGGGTGAACCACGGGCTTCTCTGCCACAGGCCGCGCAGATCATCCAGCTCGTTGACCTCCTGCCCGCCACTGCCCAGCATCACCAGGAAACCGAAGGATCCCGCGGCCATGATCACATACACGATCGTGTAAAACAGAGCTGCCTGCACTCCGCCCGGACTGCCGGCAGCGAGTCCCAGCAGAATGAATCCGACATGCGAGATCGTGGAGTAGGCAAGCATGCGCCGGATGTTGGTCTGCGCAATCGCTGCAACGTTGCCCAGCACCAGGGACAAAACCGCAAGTGCCGCCAGCATCGGCTCCCAGAAAGAAGCCAGACCAGCCGAGCCCTCCACCAGCAGGCGTACAGCCAGCGCCAGCGCACCAAGCTTCGGTGCAGTGCCAACATAGAGGGTGACCGAGGTTGGCGCGCCGTCATAGACGTCCGGTACCCACATATGAAATGGCACCGCACCAAACTTGAAGGCCACACCAGCAACCATGAATGCCAGACCAACCCAGAGGCCTGCAACGTCAGATTGTGCCGCGATAGTTGTCTGCAACTCGCCGATCAGCAGGCTACCGGTGATGCCATAGACAAGCGACATACCGTAAAGCAAGGTACCGGAAGCAATTGCACCCAGCACGAAATACTTCATTGCCGCCTCGGCAGAGCGTGATGAATCGCGGTCGAAAGCCACCATTGCGTAAAGACTGAGCGACAGGATCTCCAGCCCGATGTAGCTGACCAGCAGACTGTAACCGGAGGCCAGCACCATGATCCCCAGCAGGCCAAATAGCCCGAGAACGTAGTATTCCCCGAAATGCAGGCTTCGGCTGCGCAGATAGGGGCGTGAGTACAGAAACACCGTCGCTACCGCTGTGACAGCAAACAGCTTTAGAACCCTGGAGAGTCCGTCGGCAACATAGGAACCGCCGGAGGCAAACTGTGCCGTACTATCCGGACTCGAACCTATCAACACCCACGCCACACCCGCAAGCAGAAAAATGGCGAGCAGATAGGTGAGATCTCGCGCACTGTCGCGCACGAAAAGATCGACGATCAACAGGACACAGATCCCGCTGGCCAGAACGATTTCAGGCAACAGGACAGACAACTCCATGAGCGAATTATTCATAGTGCCGCCTGTATCTTGGACTGCGTGATCTGCATAACCAGATGGTCCACGCTTGCGGACATCACATCAGCGAGCGGTGCCGGCCATAGACCAAGCCAGAGCACACCGCTAGCCATGAGAAAAAGAATCAGCCATTCCCGGGCAGAAATATCGACAAGGCTGGCCACACCCGTGTTGGCGACGGCACCAAATACCACCCGCTTCACCAGCCAGAGCGTATAGGCCGCACCCAGAATCAGGGTCATCGAAGCCAGGAAGGCATACCAGAAACCGGCCTTGAAGCTGGCCAGAATCACCAGAAATTCGCCAACAAAACCGGAGGTACCGGGCAGGCCAGCATTCGCGAGCGCAAATAACACCATGAATACGGCAAAGCGCGGCATGGTATTAACGACGCCGCCATAGTCAGCAATTTTCCGGCTGTGCATCCGGTCATACAGCACGCCGACGCAGAGGAACAAAGCGCCAGAGATAAAGCCATGTGAAATCATCTGCAGCATGCTGCCGGACACACCCATGGCAATACCGCTGGTGGCCCCGGTGCGCGCGATGATGGGCCATGCGATGAAAAGCCCGAGCGTAACGAAGCCCATGTGCGCGATGGACGAATAGGCAATCAGCTTTTTCATGTCCTGCTGGACGAGGGCGACAAAACCGATATAAACCACCGCGACCAGCGACAGGAAAATCATCAGCGCAGACAGTTGCCCGCTGGCGTCCGGTGTAATGGGCAGACTGAAGCGGATAAACCCGTAGCCACCCATCTTGAGCAGTACTGCGGCCAGTACCACCGAACCGCCGGTGGGCGCTTCGACATGGGCATCCGGCAACCAGGTATGCACCGGCCACATGGGGACTTTGACGGCAAATGCGGCCAGAAACGCCAGGAAAATCAGTGTCTGCTCGGTCTGGCTCAACGGCAACTGATGGAAGACGAGAATGCTGTAGCTACCTGTTTTGAGATACATGTAGATCAACGCGATCAGCATGAACACCGAACCCAGAAAGGTGTACAGGAAAAACTTGACCGTCGCATAGATCCGCCGCTCACCACCCCAGACACCGATGATGATGAACATGGGAATCAGCATGGCTTCCCAGAGCACATAGAACAGCAAGGCGTCCAGGGCAGCAAACACGCCGATCATCAGTCCCTCAAGAATCAGGAACGCCGCAAAATACTCGGCAGTACGCGAGCGGATGACATCCCAGCCAGCCAGCACAACGATCGGCGTCAGGAAGGTCGTGAGCAGGATCAGCGGCATCGAGAAACCATCTACACCCAGGTAGTACTCGACGTTGAAGGCACGGATCCAGGGCATGCGTTCGACAAACTGCATGTCTGATGTCGCCACATTGAAGTCTGTCCACAAGGGCAGACTGAGCACGAAGCAAAGTATCGATATGGCCAGCGCCAGCAGACGGTCAGCACGCAGGCCTGTGCCATCGGCAGCCGGTTTGCCGGCACTCGTCCGCCCGACCGCAAGTACCAGCAGTCCACCGACTATCGGCAGCCAGATCAATATGCTCAGTATTCCCACGTCTACCCCATCGCTTGGCTGATATCAGCCGGTAAGCAGTATCCAGCCAACAAGCACGGCCAATCCGGCAATCATCGCGAACGCATAGTGGTACAGATAGCCGGACTGAAGCTGACGCGCCACCTGCGATGCCCAGCCGACCAGCCGTGCGCTGCCGTTCACAAGACCGTTATCAATCACTGCTTCATCGCCGATTCGCCAGAAAAACCCGCCCAGCGCAGTACTACCACGCGCGAATACCTTCTGGTTGAACTCATCAAAGTAGTACTTGTTGATAAGCAGCGTATAGATCCCGCTGAACTGCTTGCCCAGTCGCTCTGGCAGCGCCGGATTTTTCAGATACAGGTACCAGGCACAAAATGCGCCACCGAGTGCAATCCAGGGCACTGGCAACGTCAATGCATGCAGAACGTAACCAGCCGATCCGTGAAATTCAGCTGCACCTTCGCCAAGCACGTTATTGATCTCACGCACATGGATTGCATCACCAAAATAACTGCCAAAGACCACCGGCCCGATTGTCAACCAGCCGAGAATGACCGACGGCACAGCAAGCAGTACAAGTGGCAACCAGACAACCATCGGTGGCTCATGCAAATGCTCCCTCGCATGCGGATCAAGCCGCTCGGCGCCATGGAACACAAGGAAAAACATCCGGAACGAATACAGCGCCGTGATGAATACTCCGATCATCAGGCACCACCACGCATAATCTGCGCCAGTCCGATGCGCAGCCCCAACCGCTTCGATAATCGCATCCTTGGAAAAGAAGCCGGCAAAACCGGGAAAGCCGATCAGCGACAGGGTACCAATCAGGCTGGTCAGCCAGGTAATCGGCAGGTAGCGCCACAGGCCACCCATCTTGCGGATGTCCTGCTCATGATGCATGGCGATAATCACCGAACCCGCAGCGAGGAAGAGCAATGCCTTGAAAAAGGCGTGCGTCATCAGATGGAACACACCCGCTGCATAGGCCGAGGCACCAAGCGCCACTGTCATGTAACCCAGTTGGGATAGCGTTGAATAGGCCACCACGCGCTTGATGTCGTTCTGGACGACACCCAAGAAACCGGTAAAGAGTGCCGTCGTGGCACCAACCACCATGACCACCGACAGGGCTGTATCCGAATGCTCGAACAGTGGCGACATCCGGGCGACCATGAAGATACCCGCAGTCACCATGGTGGCAGCATGGATCAGTGCGGAAATCGGTGTAGGGCCTTCCATTGAGTCAGGCAGCCAGACATGCAGTGGCATCTGTGCTGACTTACCCATCGCCCCGATGAAAAGCAGAATGCAGGCCAGGGTGATAACCGACCATTGACTACCACCGAGCACCTGAATCGTCTCATTGCTCATGACACCGGCATTCGCAAAGACCGTCGCATAATCGAGGCTGCCGGTCGACATCAGGATCAGCGCGATACCGAGCAGGAAGCCGAAATCACCGACCCGGTTGACCAGAAAGGCCTTCATGTTGGCGAAGATCGCACTGGGCCGGGTATACCAGAAACCGATCAGCAGATACGAAACGACACCGACAGCTTCCCAGCCAAAAAACAGCTGCATGAAGTTGTTCGCCATGACCAGCATCAGCATGGCAAAGGTAAACAGGGAGATATAACTGAAAAACCGCTGGTATCCAGCGTCCTCATGCATGTAACCGATAGTGTAAACATGCACCATCAGTGAAACCGAGGTCACCACGACCATCATCAGCGCTGTCAGCCGGTCGACCAGAAATCCGACCTGCATATGCACGCCATCGATCAGCGCCCAGGTATAAACCGTGCCGTTGAACGCCGGCGCGCCGTCAAACACCTGTGCCTTCAGGACTGCCAGCGAGAGCAGGAAAGCGGCGCCAACACCGAGAATTGTCACGGTATGCGCACCGGCCCGCCCTATTACCCGCCCGAAGAGACCGGCCAGCAGTGCGGCCGCAAGCGGACAGAGAACGATAGCCAGGTAGATATTCTCCATCACATCAACCCTTCAGGGTATCCATTTCCTGGACATTGATGCTGCGCCGGTTCCGGAACAACACCACAAGGATGGCGAGGCCGATTGCCGATTCGGCAGCGGCCACCGTCAGTATGAAAAAGACAAATACCTGCCCGGCCGGATCATCCAGATAGCGTGAAAATGCGATGAAATTGAAGTTGACCGCGAGCAGCAGCAACTCAACACACATCAGCAGGACGATGACATTCTTCCGATTGAGGAAAATGCCTGCCACGCTGATCGCAAACAGCAGTGCCGAGAGGGTCAGATAATGCTCCAGAGATACCATCAGTCCTTCTCAGCCTCCATCTTGACGAGCTTCACGCGATCCTCGCGGCGAACACGAACCTGGGCAGAAATATCCTGCACCTTGATTCCCGGACGTTTACGCATGGTCAGCAGAATCGCTGCAACGATCGCCAGCAGCAGCAGCATCGCAGCGAGTTCGAAGGGATACAGGTACTGCGTATACAGCACCTTGCCGAGTTCAGCGGTACTTGAGTAACCCGCATCGCGCGGCACCAGCACATGGTCGACCG
>JBIJCV010000057.1:0-8192 GCA_044344525.1 Gammaproteobacteria bacterium
CACAGACGCCGGCGATGATCACGTCGCCGGCCAGCCTGATGCCTGCTGACTGGATTGCCTCGCTGGCCACCACGTAGGTGGCCAGCGCGCTCTTCATGTTGAAAGAGCCCATGCCGTAGATCCATTCGTCATCCACCACCGTGCCTTCACAGCGGTAACCGATGCCGCGGCTCGCGAGCTCGGGACCGAAGGAGGTGTCGAGATGGCCATTGAACATCAGGCTCTTGCCGCGGCCCACACCTTCCAGGATGCCGACCGCGTTGTAGCGCTGATCGCCAATCGGCTGCAGGGTGGAGCGGAAGTTGGCGCCGCGCAGGACTTCGTGCAGCGCACGGCCCATGTCGCCTTCGCTGCCGGTCGGACTCGGTACGTTGACCAGCTGGACGACCAGATCGACCAGCCGGTCGCGGTCGATCTGCTCGATGGCACGCGTGACGAGATTCGGATCGGTCTTGTTGCTCATGCGGGCACCACGCTGTCTGTGTGTGATCAACCGGCTCAGTCGCCCGCCACGATGTGCGTGGTCAGGGTACCGAGTTTCTCGATATTCGCTTCCACCAGGTCGCCGGGCTTCAGCCATTCGGGCACGGCCATGCCGGCCGCAACGCCGGGCGGGCTGCCGCTGGTGATGATGTCGCCAGGCTCCAGTGTGGTGTTCGACCACCACGAGACGAGTTCTGCGGTCTTGTAGTGCATTTGCGAGGTGTTCGAGTCCTGGCGCACCACGCCGTTCACCCGCAGTTGCATGGCGAGCTTGTGCGGGTCGCCGAGTTCGTCCGGCGTCACCAGATGCGGCCCGAAGGGGCAGGAGCCGTTGAAGCTCTTGCCGAGCAGGATCACCTTGTTGGAATGCTCGCGCGCCTGGATGTCGCGTGCCGAGAGGTCGTTGAAGATCGTGTAGCCGGCCACGTACTGCATGGCATCGGCGATCGATACGCGGAAGGCCGGTTTGCCGATGATGATCGCGATTTCGATCTCGTAATCGAGCTGCTTCGTGAAGTGCGGCACCGGTACCTTCGCACCGGAGGCCACTACCGAGGAGGGCGCCTCCAGAAAGCCGGTCGGATGCTCAAAATGGAAATCCTTCCAGTTATGCGATTGCCACTCGGGTTCTTGCCAGGTGGTCAGCTCGCTCAGGTGCGCGGTGAAATTGCAGGAGGTGTGCATGATTTTTCCCGGCCGTGGCACTGGTGCTGCGAGCACGATTTCACCGGGAGTGTAGGCATAGCGATCGCCGCCCGGACCCCGCAGCGTCGATAGCCCGGTCGGGTTCAGTTTGCCGTCGAGCTGTTTCAGGGCAGCGTGCGCCGCATGCATCCCGGTGTCGCCGAGTTGCAGAAAGGTGAGCATGTCTGCCGGCAGTTGCCCGCCGCTCAGCGCATGCAGATCGATGTAGCAGTGAGTGACCCAGGCGCCGATCGTCTTGCGCCCGCCATTGGCGATTTTGAAACTTGCCAGTTGCATGGTCAGGCTCCCGGCTTCAGCTTGGCCAGTACCTGTTCACCGAACAGCCGGATCGTTTCCAGATTATCGGCCTCACTCGCGCCAACGACTTCCAGCAGCGGCAGGTTGAGGCCCGCATCCACCAGTTCCTGGGTGATTTCCAGGCACTCTTCGGGCGTACCGGAGATGCAGGTGAAGGCGCGTTGCATGGCGTCGGTGACCAGATGCGTGACGCGATCTTCAGTACCCTCGGCGATGGCCTTGCGGAAAGGTGCCCAGCTGCTGTCCGGCAGGCCCGAAGTACTGAGGATCACATCGTTCTTGATGTTGCGCAGCTTGTTGATGATGTAGGTGCCGGTGTAGCTGCGCGTCGCGTCCTTGGCCTTCTTGCCGTCTTTTGAGCAGGCGGCGAGGATCACGCCACCGACCGGGAAGTCCGCCGCGAGCGTGCGATTGACAGCTGCTGCACCCGCCTGGCAGTTTTTGCGTGCATAGCGCGTGAAGCCCGGTGAGGTGAGCCCGGGCAGCAGCAGTCCGTCCGACATCTCGCCGGCCAGTTTCTGCATCAACGGCCCGGTGGCGCCGATATACACCGGAATTTCGGTGCGCAGGCCACGCCCCTTGCGATCGACGGCCGGCATGTCGCACTTGAACAGTTCGCCGTCGTAGGCGAAGGCCTTGCCGCTGGTGATGCCGCGAATCATGTCGGTGCACTCGCGATGGGTTTTCACCGGCGAGTACTTCTTCATGTCGAGGTCCAGGTATTCGGTGCCGACCTTGCCGGCGCCGAGGCCCATGATGAAACGTCCGCCGGACAGGTCATCAATGCCTACGCACTCCGAGGCCTGTACGGTCGGGTGGCGCATATACGGCGACGTGATGCCGAGGCCGATCGGGATTTTCTTCGTGGCCATGGTTGCGGCGGCCAGCGTCGCGAAGCAGCCGCGCGCCTCGTGGCCATACTTGCGGAACCAGTGATAGGCCTCGGCAATCCAGAAACCGCCGTTGTAGCCGGAAGCCTCGGTCTGTGCCGCATACTTCTGGATCGACGCCATCGGCTCGTAGGACTTGAAGATCACGCCGACCTTCGGCTGTTTGTTGCTCATCGTTGTGCTCCTGGGGTTCTGTTTTGATCGGGGCGCTTACAACCGGGCTTCGCCGCCCGTGTAGTACCTGACCGGCACGCCGGACAGCGGTTCGCCGCCATCGGTGCCGACCCTGAAAGTCTCCTGGAAATACAGGCAGGCGCTGCGGTCTTCGGTCATGACGTGCGGGTGCATCGAGCACACCATGTTTTCCACCAGCGCAAATTCGGCGCCTTCACCGATACGCGGGTGTTCGATCATGGTCATGCCGATCGAGTGACCGCAGACATGGCCGAGTCGCCAGCCCTTGCCTTCGAAGGGCTTGATGCACTTGCGGTGCACGTCTTCGGCGGCCGCACCGGCTTTCATGTGCGTTTTCGCCAGTTCATGAAACTCGGCGTAGGCATCCAGCAACTGGCGCGTGATGTTGCTGACGCCTTTGGGCGCCAGCAGTCGCGAGAATTCGACCCAGTGGCCGCCCTCTCCGGAAACCTCAAGCCCGTACATCAGTGCATCGGTATCGGCCACGCGGCGTTGCGGATCGGCAAACACCATCTGCGGTCGCAGGCTGCCGTTCGGTCCGGTCAGTACCATGTCCATGGTGTTGCGTGCCGTGCCTTGCGCGACAAAGGTCTGCTCGGCAACGCCCATCAATTCCGCTTCGGTCTTGCCGGCCTTGTAGGCCTGGATAACGGCCAGCACACCGGCCTTGTTGATCGCCATCGAGTGGCGTACCGAGGCCATTTCCTCGTCGCTTTTCTGTGCCCGTGCGTGATCGAAGGCGACGTCGAAATCCACGAGTTCGAGGCGTGCGTCGAGCAGGGCGCGGTAGTCGCGCACCGACATGATGTACTCGAGTCCGTAAACGCCGACGCGCTTCCAGCCCTGTTCGCGACAATGGGCTGCCAGCCATTCGCCACAATGAGGCGGCTTGGCAGCCTGTTTGAGGAAGGACTGCGTGTGATCGCCAACCCAGGTGGCTTCGCGGGGCGTTACGAAGATGGGATCACCCTGCATCGGTACCACCACATAGGCGTAACGGTGCAGGATGTGAAAGCCGCACATGTAACGCACGGCGCCTTCAAAACCGGTGTATTCGCTGCCGCTGACGATCAGCGCGTCGAGGCCGGCGGCGGCCATCGCCTTGCGCGTGTTCTGGTAGCGGCGCGCGATCTCGGCTGCGCTGGGCTGAAACGGATTCTGTGTGCTCATATGCGGCTCCTCGCCGTTCAGTCCTTGCGGGTCCAGGCATGTTCCATGCCCTCGATCAGTGCCCAGATCGCGCGGTTGAGAGGGGTCGGTACGCCGGTCTGCTCACCGAACTGCACGATGCCGCCATTCAGCGCTGCTATTTCAGTGCGCCGGTGCGCGAGTGCGTCCTGCAGCATGCTGGCCTTGTGCAGGTAGGCAACTTCCCGTGCATGGTCGATGAGTTTCTCGGGGTCGCTGTCGGGCGTGATGCCCAGTGCTTTGGCGACGGCAACGCCCTCGGCCGCGAGACCGGAAATAAGCTCGCGTACGCGCTTCTGGTCGCAGGCCACACCATGCGGCAGGCCGGTAATCGCGCCGATCGGGTTGGTCGCGGCATTGAAGATCAGCTTGGTCCACTGTGCACCGCGCGCGTCTTCCATGGCCAGGGTTTCCATCCCGGCCCTGGTGAGTTGTGCGGCGAGCGCGGTGACTTCGGCCATGCTGGCTGGCTTCGGTTCAAAAGGTCCGATCCAGGTTTTGCCGCCAGTATCCTGCTGGACGTGCCCGGGTTCGATGATGCGTCCGGCCGGGAAGGTGGTGCCGCGCATCACGCGGGGTGCGTATTCGGCAATGATCTCTTCGTTGCCGACGCCGTTCTGTACCGAGCAGACCGCGCCATTGCGGAAGATTGCCGCAGTGGCTTCCATCGCCGGGCGGGTATGCAGTGACTTGGTTGCGACGATGCCGAAGTCGCAGGCGGGAATGGCAGCGGCATCGCTGCTCGCCTTCGGTCGCGAATGAAGGCTGCTCTTGCCTGACAGCCGCAGGCCGCGAGCATTGATGGCGTCCACATGCGCCTTGTCGAGGTCATAGGCCCAGACCTCGACATCGGCCAGCGTCGCCAGATGTGCTGCGAACAGGCTGCCGATGGCGCCGCAGCCGACGATACAGACTTTCATGCCGGACTCCCGTGTGCGTTTTCAGTTGCTGGCCGGCGTTGCCAGCTGGATTCCCGTGCCTTGACCAGCCGGTACAGGGTTTCGTGTATCGGGGCCGGGATACCCAGCCGTTGCGCTTCACGCACCACCGCGCCGGTCAGCCAGTCGATTTCCGTGGACTGCTTCGCGCGGATATCCTCGAGCATGGAGAAGACGTGCGCGTATTCATCGTCGCCGGTCTGGCCATGACTGACAGCTTCGACATTCATGGCCCAGGGGTCGCGATACAGATCGATGCCCAGCGCACTGGCGACCTGCCGACCTTCCGCCATCATGGCGTAGACCAGATGACCGAGATCAGTGATGGCATCGCGTTGCGCAAAGGCCTGCACATGCGGCAGGTCGGTGAGTGCGCCGATGCTGTTCACGCAGGAATTGAACAGCAGTTTTGACCACTGTGCCGGCAGCAGGTCCGGAAAGGCCTTGGCTTTGAGACCGGAGCGCAGCAGCAGCGCCTCGATCTGCTGTACATCTGTGTAACTGGCCTTGCCACCAGCCCACGGACCCATCCAGGTTGCCGTATCGAGTTCGTACTCCACCTCCGTATCGGAATGCCGGACGCCGCTCATGAAGGTCACGGCCGAAACAATCGGCCAGCCGCCATGGCGGGCCACGACGGCTTCGCAGCCCAGGCCGTTCTGGACGGTCATCACCGTGGCGCACGGAAAATGACCGGCGATCAGTTTCGCGCTGGCCTCCACGCCCGTCGCCTTGGTGGCGATGATCAGCAGGTCGACAGCGCCGAGGGCAGCCGGGTCAGTCGCGGCCTGGATGTCTGCGTGCAGCGTGGACTTGCCACGCACCTTGAGGCCACGTGCATTCAGCAGCGCAGCGTGTTCCTTGCGGCGCGTCAGCACCTTCATCTGTGCGACGTTGCCGAGGTGCCCGGCAAACAGACTGCCGATTGCGCCGGCGCCGACGACACAGACCGACTGGATTTCCTGCATGTTCAACGTCCAGATTGGGTCGGAACCCAGCTGGAAAGGTAGCCCAACGTGCCGCCGCTGGCTCGCCGCTTTGAGCAGCTGGCTTGGCAGAAGCGGCGCGTACGGATGCATTGCGGAAACGGGCCTCTGGGCTGCGGGTCAGGGATAGTGGCTCCCGAAGCCGGTGCTATGATCCGGCCATGCATGACGCTCCGGCCGCTGGCCGGATTGGCCCACCGTCGGTTGATATACGAGGGTTAGCAATGGCCGCCACTCCAGACGCAGTGCACAACTCCATCAAGCCCGGTCGCTGGGTGCGATCCACCTGCAAGATGTGCCTGCACTCCTGCACCAATCTGATTCATGTCACCGATGACGGCGTCATCAACAAGGTCGAGGGCGATCCCACCAATCCATCGAACCGCGGCAAGCTCTGTCCGAAGGGCAACGCCGCGATCATGCGGCACTACGATCCCAACCGCTTCACGCAGCCGCTGAAACGGACCAACCCGGAGAAGGGCCCGAACATTGATCCCATGTGGGAGCCGATCAGCTGGGATGAAGCCCTGACCCTGGTGGCCGACAAGCTCAAGGACTGCCTGCAGACCGATCCACGACGGATCATCCCGTCACTGGAAGATTTCCAGAAGATGAACATCTGGGTGTGGCCGCTGGCTTTCGGCAATTTCAATTTCTTCCAGTCCGGCGGCACGATGTGCGGCGGCGCCTATCATCCGATCAACGGCTATGTGCATTCGGCATTTGCAGCCGCCAATGACGCCAAATACTGCAATTTCTGGCTGAACGATGGCACTGGCGACGGTTTCTCCTCGCATCTGCACGCCGCTGCGCAGTCGAGCTGGGTGGCCGATGCGCGCGTGAATCGCGGCATGCGCTGCGTGACCGTGGAGCCGCGGTTCTCGATCTCGGCAGCCAAGTCTGAAGAGTGGGTGCCGATCCGGCCCGCGACCGACCGGCAATTCGCCCTGAGCATGTGTCATGTGATGGTCAGCGAGGGCTGGTATGACCTCAATTTCCTGCGCAAGGACACCAACGCACCGTACCTGGTGGGTGACGACGGTTACTTCATCCGCAATGCCGACGGCAAGATCTATGTCTGGGATGCTGCAGACGATCGGGCAAAGCTCTGGGACGACCCGACTGTCGGCAAACTGGCGCTCGAAGGCGCCTGGACGGTTGAGGGCAAGCCCTGCAAACCGGCTTTCCAGCGCTTCAGGGATATCCTTGCTGACTGCTCTCCGGAAGTGATGGAAAAGATCACGACGGTGCCGCCCGCCACTGTGCGACGGCTGGCGAAAGAGATGTATGACGCCGCCGGCATTGCCACCGATGCGAAGATCGAGATCGACGGTCGCGTGATGCCGTTGCGGCCCGCCGCCTACAACTACTATCGGGGCGCGCAGGGGCACAAGCTGGGCTTCCAGACCAATCATGCCTTCAAGATGGTCAACTTCCTGCTCGGCTGCATCGACGCGCCGGGCGGGCACATCGGCGTGACGCTGGACGATCAATGGGTCGATCACAGTCATATCGAGCCGGGCGAGAACGGCATGATCAAGCCACACCCGCATCAACTCGGTCCGGTGCCGCCGTTTGCCTATCCGCCACAGACCTTTCACCTGATGGACTATTTTCCGGTTGGCGTGCACCCGCCACATCTGAATCTGGAGGTCTTCCTCAATCCCGAAAAGTTCGGTGTCGAGTTCCGTCCCGACACGATGATCGTCTGCCACTCCAATCCGATCTGGGCCATGCAGGGCCCGCGCGAGAAGTGGTTTGAATTCATGAAGAGCATGAAGTTCATCGCGGTGTCCGACATCATTCCGACCGAGACGACCCAATGGGCCGATGTGATCCTGCCGTCGCACGATGTCTTTGAATCATGGAACATGACCATGATCGAGCCGCCCCACACGGAGGGCATGTGCATGCGCCAGCCGGCCGTAGAGCCGCTCTACGACACGAAGAGCGAGGAGGACATCTTCTCTGATCTCGCTGAGCGTATGGGTGTACTCGACAGTTACAACGAAGTGATGAACTTTGCCCTGGGCTTCGTGCAGAAGCCTGAACTGAAGCTGCAGCCGGGCATCAGGTACACCGACAAGGAGATTGCCCGCCGCAAGGGCCTGCTCTGGAACGACAAGGATCTGGACTGGTACGTCGAGCACGGTCATGCGGTGACCGAGCGGCGCCTCGACAAGTGGTACCGGCCCTGGGAGGGAATGCGTCTGCACTTCTACATCGAGGACATGGTGAGTGTGCGTGACGATCTCATGCGCAAGATGGAAGAAGCCAAGGTGCCCTTCCGTGATGAGTGGGCCTGGGATGACTACCAGCCGCTGCCGACGCCACGGCTCGACCCGGTGCATAGTGAACCGCCCGAGTACAACCTCTATGGCATGTTCTTCAAGGACGTCCAGATCAACTTCGGCGAGAGTCTGAGCAATCCGTGGATTCAGGACATCGTCTATCGCGACCCGGTGCACATCGCGCTCATGCTGAATCCGAAGACAGCTGAAAAGCAGGGC
>JBIJCV010000293.1:0-3120 GCA_044344525.1 Gammaproteobacteria bacterium
GATCTGCTCAGCCGTGATCGCGGAAACGGCCAGCGGAATATCCTGCAGATTTTCTTCCCGCTTGCGGGTCGTGACCACGACCTCTTCAATCTGGGCAATGGCCGCAATCGGCGCTGTCGACCCCATCGCAAGCGCAATCCATGCGGACGCGACGAGGCTATTGGATTTCGTGGTGGTGGTCATTCGGATTCCCCCTGGAAGTCAACGCGCGCATGATAGCAAACGGTTGCCCGGTCGCTGCAAGTGATCGCCACCTTTCGGCTATAGCCAGTCAGAAACCGATTCGCTATAGTCGCTCGCGTTTTCCGCCATCCGCACCGATCAATCCGAGGAGAATTCCATGAATGCCAGGCAGATCCGCTTGCTGACTGTTGCTGCTTTGCCACTGGTCACCGGCGGCTGGTTTGCCACGGCTGCTGCAGAGGGACCCCAGTACACCTATTTTGATGGCGGTTACCAATGGGTGGACACGAATAACGCTGTAAGACAGGATGGCGCTCAGCACGAGGGCGTCAAGCTCAATGCTTCGCTGGGACTCACCGATGTGGGCCCGGTGGGTCTGCACCTGTTTGCCGAATTTTTTGACGGCGACCTGAGTGGTGGCAGCGATGGCTGCGGTGACCGGGACTCCCAGTCCTATGTGGCCGGATTCGGTGCCCATTACAAGCTGACAGAGGCCACCCATATCGTTGCCAACCTCGGCTATGTCGACGTTGAATCTGATGTGGTGACCGGCAATAACTGCGCGAAGAGCAGCGTCAGTGATGATGGCTATGAAGTCGAGGGCCTGATCCGCAGCGCGCTTTCCGAGCAGGTGGAGATCGAAGTCGGCTATCGCTATACGGAGCTGAATGATTCTGATATCGACAATCGCGATGCCATCATTGGCCTTGGCTATCTGGTCAACGACCAACTGACCCTCCGGGTACGCGGTGTCGTATTTGACGACGACACCGGCATCGAACTCGGTGTCCGCTACAATTTCGCCAGCCTGCTGGGACGCGATAACCTGTTCTAAGCAGGAACAGCAACTTTAACCAACGGAATTTCGGGAGCAGGCTATGAGCAGGATTCTCGCCACCATCGTCGCGGTGTTGCTGTGCACACCGTCGATCGCAGCCGCAGGCGCATATGTAGGGGTTGGCATCGGCGGTACGAGCACCGAGTCCAGTCTCGCAGATCTGGGGCTGGTCCCCGTGTGCGGGTCGACAACAGCAGGCTGTTACCAGGACACGCAACCGCCGCCGGTCGGCGTTGGCAGTAATCCTGATTTTGGCGGCTCGGACGTCAGCTTCAATTTCGTCGCCGGCTGGATGTTCAACCAGAATTGGGGGCTGGAAATTGGCTATATCGATTTTGGCCAGGCCACCGATGACCTGGGATTGCCCGAGGCCTGCTCCACCTTCGGCTGCTCGAGCCGGCAATGGACCAGCGAGGTGAAGCGGGACGGTTTCCAGGCATTTCTGATCGGCAGCCTGCCGCTCAGTGAAAGCGTGGACCTGTTCGGCAAGGCTGGCGTCATCAACTGGGATGCCGATTACGAAGGCTATGAGCGCAGCGAACTCTACGCGTCCGGTTTCCCGCTCCCGCCGCAGAATGCACGTATTTCGGCATCTGACGACGGTACTGATATGGCTGCCGGCATTGGCATAAACCTGCGTACAGACTCACCTTTCAGCCTGCGGGCCGACCTCAGCTACTACGATTTCGACAAGACCGACTCCGTATACGTCCTGCAGTTCATGGCGCTGTATAGCTTCGAATAGCGTTGCTGCCTGCCATACGTGCCTGGTTACGGGCCCCGCTTCAGCGGGGCCCGCTTTTTTCTGCTGCCCCGATCAGCGATGATCCGTGCCCATGAAACCCTTGCGGATTCTGATGATCACGGCCGAGTACGCCCCGCTCGCCAAGACCGGTGGGCTCGCCGACATGGTTGCCGGTCTCTGCGGGCAACTGGTTGCATCGGGTCATGATGTGCGCGTGGTCATGCCACGATATCGTGGCCTTGAGCAGGCTGGCGATACTGCAGCCGCGCTGAAGTTTGCTGCCTTTGGAGCCAGCGGAGTCTCGCCGGTATCCCTGAATGGAACACACCCCGGCTATGAATTTATCTGCAGCAATGCCGATGCGGGACCGGAAATCTATCAAGTCGATGCGCCTGCCTTTTTTTCAGGTACTGCAATTTATGGCGGTGGAGAGACCGAGGCGCTCCGCTTTGCACTGCTGTCTCATGCCGCGCTGAAGCTCTGTCAGCTGCTCGACTGGGCACCACACATCGTTCACTGCCATGACTGGCACGCGTCACTGGCACCAGTTCTGCTGAACGCACAGCAGTTACGCGAACCGCTATTCCGCAACGCAAGCTCCGTACTCACGATTCACAACATCGGTTACCAGGGGGTTTTCCCCGCCGTATTGGCTACTGAGCTCGGCCTGACGGAAACCAGCGACCTGATCTCCATGGATGAGCCAGCGCCGCGGATGATGAATTTCCTGCGCGCCGGCATCGCAACTGCAGATGCCCTGACCACGGTAAGTCCCACCCACGCCAGTGAAATTCTCACCCCCCAATATGGCAAGGGACTGGACGGCCTGCTGCGGCAGCGTCGGAACAGGCTGGTCGGGATACTGAATGGTGTCGACTACAGTCAGTGGAATCCTGGTTCTGACGGTTTTCTGCCGCACAACTACAGTCCGGATGACCCCGACGGCAAACTGCTGTGCCGGACCGAGCTGAGAAGGCGATCTGGGCTGGACGAAGCCGGGAATCTGCCGGTACTCGGCATGGTGTCCCGGCTGGCCGAACAGAAAGGCATCGAACTGGTACTCGAAGCCTTGCCGCCATACCTGCGCAACGGGAACTGTCAGGCGGTCATCCTGGGTGAGGGTGACAAGCCATATGCCGACGCCCTGCGACAACTGGCTGCGGACATGCCAGGCCGCTTCGCGTTTATCCCGGCCCATAGCGAAACGATTGCCCGCCTGATCTTTGCGGGTAGTGATGCCTTTCTGGTCCCGTCGTTATACGAACCCTGTGGACTGACGCAGATGTATGCCTTGCGCTATGGCTCCATTCCTGTCGTTCGTGATACCGGCGGACTGCACGATACCGTCAGTCAT
>JBIJCV010000346.1:0-2669 GCA_044344525.1 Gammaproteobacteria bacterium
CCGCATAGCGGAACCGGAACCGGAAGCGTCTTTCGCGATGCGGATACTGGCGGACTCAGCTGGGCAATCAGCCAGGTACTTGCCTGGTACCAGCAGCCCTCAGCATGGAAACAATTGCGTCATAACGGCATGACCCAGGACTTTTCATGGGCACACCAGATGCCCCACTATCTGGCTCTGTACCGCCGTCTCGCGGGCCTGCATACGGAGCCTGCCTGAAGCGGCAGCTAGCGCCCGCCAATCAGCAGCGAACTGTGCCGATACCTGTGACCACTCAAACCGCCATGTCCAGTTACCCTGCGTGGTGCCAGGTACATTCATTCGCGCCGCAGAATCGAGGCCAAGCAGGTCCTGCAGGGGCAACATGGCTACGCGTGCCGGCGAATGCCAGACCGCATCGATGAGCGCTGCCGGCATTTCCATCGGGCTGCAGTGCAGAACCTCATGAACGTAACGCCGGGATTCCGCACTGAGCCCCGCATACCAGCCGATCAGCGTGTCATTGTCATGTGTACCGGTATAGATCACTGCTTCTTCAATCTGGTTATCCGGCAAATAGGGATTGTCCGCTGATCCATCGAATGCAAATTGCATGACGAGCATGCCGGGCAGGTGGAATTGCCGGCGAAGTTGATGCACCTCGGCTGTTATGGTCCCCAGATCCTCCGCGATGAAGTGGCGCCCCTCGCACCCCGCTCCCAGCGCCTCCAGCAGCGCAGCTCCAGGGGCCTCGCGCCAGCACCCTTCGCGCCCCGAGTTCGCACCGACAGGAATCTCCCAGTACGCCTGCAGGCCTCGGAAGTGATCAATGCGCAGGGAATCAAAGCGCCGCAATTGATTGGCTACCCTGTCCCGCCACCAGCGAAAGCCATCCTCCTCCATCTGTTCCCAGGCATAGAGCGGGTTACCCCATACCTGTCCATCCGCGCTGAAGTAATCCGGGGGCACACCCGCCACGGCCTCTTGTCGCCCCTCCTGATCCACCCGGAACAGCGTCCGGTGCCACCAGACATCGGCACTGTCCAGATCCACGTAGATGGGCAGGTCGCCCATCAACTGGACACCACGGCTCTCTGCGTATTGCCGGAACTCAGCCCATTGGCGGTCAAAGATCCACTGTTCAAAAGCCACTTCGCGAATCCGCGCATCAGCCTGTTTGAGCAAGCCGGAAATTGCCGCAGGGATCCGATGCCGGATGGGTTCTGGCCATGTCCACCAGCCCGACTCTCCATACTCCTCGCGGGCAACCCTGAACAATGCATAAGGCAGCAGCCAGCTGCGCTGCGCTTGCCAGTAGGCCGCAAATGCAGCACGCTCCGGGCGACTTGCCCGCTGCCGGAACCCATCCCAGGCCTGGCGCAGAAGCGTGGCACGCTGCGCCCAGTCGCCCCCGTCAACGGAGGCTGCCGCTGATAACCATCCGGCGGCTTTCAACGGTGCCGGGTCAATCAGGCGTGAGTTGCCCGCGAAAGCGGAAGTCAGCTGATACGGTGACAGTGACTCACCGACCGGACCAACCGGCAGCATCTGCCAGAGACTGAACCCGCTGTCGGCAAGTAAATCAGCAAATCGCCGCGCATCATCGCCCAGCAAACCACTCTCCCAACGCCCCGGCAGCGAGGTTGGATGCAGCAGTACTCCGGCTGAGCGCCCCTGTGAAAGCAGATCAGTTGGCAATCTCGCCTCCGCCTCAGTTCTGGGCAACAGGTGACGGGGTTGCCGCCTGTCCCGAAACCGGGATGCCGCAGTTCTTCAGCATGTCCTGGGTCACCAGGACCACGCCCTGTTCGGTGACGTGAAAGCGCCGCTTGTCCAGTGCGCTGTCTTCACCGATCACCATACCGTCAGGCACCACACAGCCTTCATCGACAATCGCCCGCTTGATGCGGCAACCGCGGCCAATGGTCACATGTGGCAAGACGACCGACCGGAACACCTCACTACGCTCATCGACCGTGACATTGAAAAACAGCAATGACTCGCGAATAACGGCACCGGAAACGATACAGCCGCCGGCAACCATCGAGTTGATCGCGGCGCCGCGCCTGCCCTCTTCGTCGAGCACGAATTTTGCGCAGGGTGTCTGCTCCTGATAAGTCCAGATCGGCCACTCGGAATCGTAGAGATTGAGCTCCGGGCTGACGAAGATAAGCTCCATGTTGGCTGCATAAAAGGCGTCCACGGTACCAACATCGCGCCAATAGGCCTGCGCTTCTGTCTCCACGCTCTCGAAAGGATAGGCAAATATGCGGCTGCTGCCGATCGCAGCCGGAATGATGTTCTTGCCGAAGTCATGCGCTGAAGCAGGATCCAGTGCATCGCGGTTCAGTGTCGCACGCAGATAATCGACGCTGAATACATAGATCCCCATTGAAGCCAGGGCAATGTCATTGCGACCGGGCATGGGCTCGGGATTCTTCGGCTTTTCACTGAAACCGACAATGCGCTGATCAGCATCCAGTGTGGCAATACCGAATTCATGTGCCTGATGGATCGGCACCTGCACCATGCCCAGTGTTACATCCGCCGCGCGAGCCACATGAAAGGCGATCATCGGCCCATAGTCCATCTTGTAGACGTGGTCACCGGCAAGAATCAGCACCAGCTCTGGGTCATGCGCATGGATAATGTCGAGATTCTGATAGACGCAGTCGGCAGTCCCCCGATAC
>JBIJCV010000079.1:0-7131 GCA_044344525.1 Gammaproteobacteria bacterium
AGGAATTTCCAGACTTCAACAGTTCATTGACCGACGATGGCACCGGTCTGGTACACAAGAAGTACTGGCACATCGGCTTTGCCGCAGACACGCCGCAGGGTCTCGTCGTGCCGGTGATCCGCGATGCCGATCAGAAGGATCTGTTCGCCATCGCGGGCGAACTCGGTGTGCTGAGCGAAAAAGCACGCAGTGGCAAGCTCACGGCCAACGAAATGCAGGGTGGTACCTTCACCATCTCGAGTCTGGGCGGAATCGGCGGTACGTACTTCAGCCCGATCGTGAATGCGCCGGAAGTGGCGATACTCGGCGTGGGACGCGCCAGCATCAAGCCGGTGTGGGTGAAAGACCAGTTTGTGCCCCGTCTGCTGCTGCCGCTGTCACTGGCCTACGATCATCGCGTCATCGATGGTGCGACTGGCGCCCGTTTCTCGACCTTCCTCGTCGGCCTGCTGGGCGACGTTGATCGTCTGCTGCAGGACTGAGCGGCAATGGCAGTGATCGAGGTCAAGGTTCCAAATCTCGGCGACTTCAAGGACGTCGAGATCATCGAAGTGCATGTTGCCGTCGGCGATACCATCAGGCCGGAGGCCACCCTGGTCACGCTCGAAACCGACAAGGCTGCGATGGAAGTACCGTCGAGTGCCGGTGGGGTGGTCAAAGAGCTGCTGGTGAAGAAAGGCGACCGGGTCTCCGAAGGCCAGCTGATCCTCAGGCTGGAAGGCGCGGCGGCCAGCGCACCGGCGAAGCCGTCCGGCACTGCGCCAGGCAGTAGCACCAGTGCTGCGCCGGCGCCCGCAGCGCGCAGCCCCGCACCATCGGTGCCGGTGGCAGCGGCGATTGCGGCGGGCAGCAGTTATTCAGGCCCGGTCGATCTGGAAACAGAATTGCTGGTGCTGGGTGCCGGCCCTGGTGGCTATCCGGCGGCCTTCCGCGCCGCCGACCTGGGCCTCAAGGTGACGCTGGTGGAGCGCTGGGCCACGCTCGGCGGCGTCTGCCTCAACGTCGGCTGCATTCCATCGAAGGCCTTGCTTCACGCTGCCAAAGTTATCGAAGACGTGGAGGGCATGGCCGACTGCGGACTGCGCTTCGGTGCGCCGCAGATCGATATCGATGCGCTGCGCGGCTGGAAGGATCGCACGGTCGGCAAACTGACTGGTGGTCTGGCCACGCTCGCCAGACAGCGCAAGGTCGATATCGTGCGCGGTACCGGCAGCTTCCTGTCGCCGAACCATATGGAAGTTGTCGATGGCGAGCAACGCAAGGTCATCGCTTTCCGGCAGTGCGTGATCGCGGCCGGTTCCGAGTCCGTGCGCCTGCCAGGATTCCCCGATGATCCACGCATCATCGATTCGACCGGTGCGCTTGAACTGCGCAGCGTGCCCAAGACCATGCTGGTGGTTGGCGGCGGCATCATCGGGCTGGAGATGGCCACCGTCTACAGTGCGCTCGGCACGAAGATCTCGGTGGTCGAACTCACCGACGGCCTGATGCCGGGTTGTGATCCGGACCTGGTCCGGCCGCTGCAGCGGCGTATCGCCAAGCGCTATGCACAGATCATGACTGGCACGAAGGTGACGAAGATCGTGCCGGCAGCCGATGGCCTGCAGGTCACTTTCGAAGGCAAGACCTCCGCAACTGAAACCTACGATCAGGTGCTGATGTCAGTTGGCCGTACGCCAAACGGCAAGCGCCTGTCGGCCGAAAAAGCCGGGATTACCGTCGACCAGCGCGGCTTCATCCCGGTCGACAAGCAGATGCGCACCAACGTGCCGCACATCTTTGCCGTCGGTGATATCGTCGGCCAGCCGATGCTGGCCCACAAGGCCAATCATGAGGGCAGGGTCGCTGCTGAAGTTGCGGCGGGCCACAAGGCCGCTTTCGATGCGCGAGTCATTCCGTCAGTCGCTTACACCGATCCGGAGATCGCCTGGGTGGGCGTGACGGAAACCGAAGCCAAGGCCAATGGCATCGACTACGGCAAGGGTCAGTTTCCCTGGGCTGCCAGCGGACGAGCCCTGGGCCTCAATCGCGACGAGGGCCTGACCAAGCTCCTCTTCGACGCAAAAACCCACCGCGTGATCGGTGCCGGTATCGTTGGTCCGAACGCCGGTGATCTGATTTCTGAAGTGGCGTTGGCTATCGAGATGGGCTGTGATGCCGCCGACATCGGTCTCACCATTCACCCGCACCCGACCCTGTCGGAAACCGTCGCCTTCGCGGCCGAGGCCTTTGAAGGCACGCTGGTCGATCTGTATCTGCCGAAAAAGAAGTAAGTTCCGGGCCATCCATGGCCCGGAACGTTTCTCACAGTTGCGCTGTCATCAACGCCTTCCAGCGCTCAAAACGAGCGTGCAGGCGAGGGTTCTGCGCCGGCGTCAGCGTTGCTGTCGTGGGTACTGGCCAGTTGCTGGCATCATCAGCAGCGATCAATCTGGCGAGGCCGCGCGCAGTCGCTTCGGGGTCGTCGCTGCGCACGACCACGGTGCCGCTCAGGTCAGCGAGGCACCGGCATAGATATTCGTTGGCGATCAGTCCGCCGGTCAGCAGCAGGCGCGTGAAGGGCGGCCCCTGTGCCGCCAGCAGGCGGAAGTTCGTGTACAGCAGGAAAGCGATGCTTTCGAGTACCGCGAGCAGGCGTGAGCCGACGGTTCCCGTACCCACAAAGCCTGATGCGAAATCACTGCGCCAGAACGGTGAGCCCAATCCGCCAACGCCGTTGAGAAACAGCGGCGGCTCCAGATCGCCTGCAATTGCCGACTGTCCGGCGTTCAGCAGATCATTCAGTGCCAGGCATTCGCGGCTGGCCAGCCAGTCCAGTGCGCTTCCGGCGCCGTTGACCGTGCCTTCGAGCATGTAGTCGACGCGTTCCGCGTCCGACCAGACCACGCTGACCAGCAGATCCCGGGCGTCCGGCATCCGGCCACGCAGTGCGCGTTGAATGAAAGCTCCGGTGCCGATGTTCACGTAGGCCGTAGCGGAGTCCAGCGCGCCGAAGGCAAAGGGCACCGCGGACTGATCGCCGGTGACCACCGTCAGCGGGACCGAGCCAACCGGCGTAGGCAGCTGGCCCCAGGCATATCGGCTGGTGACCGGGACGGGCAGATCCTGCCGGTCGATGCCAAAAAGCTGCAGCAATTCGGCACACCAGTCCCGGATGGACGGATCCCAGAGCTGGGTGCGTGCAGCGTTGGCCGGGTCAGCGTGGCAGGGGTGGTTATCGAGCAGCCGGCAGCTGATGAAACTGGCCAGCGGTCCCATCACGAGCTCGCCGGCCGCATGTGCGGCCTGCACGGCGGGCAGATGATCGAGGCACCAGCGCATCTTGCTGGCCCCGTAGTGCGGCGTCAGCACCAGACCGGTGCGTTGCCGGATCATGCTGGCGTGCGGGCTGAGCGTTTCCAGCCAGGCTGCGTTGCGCCGGTCCTGCCAGGAAATCACCGGGCTGAGCGCCGCGCCGCTGTGGCGGTCCCAGCAGCACATGCTGGAACGCTGGGTGGCGAGGCCGGCGGCGACGATCCGGCTGTCTGCCGGCAGTGCGCTGCAGGCCGCAGTGATGGCATTGCGCAGCGAGGCGATCAGCGCCTCGGGCTCGTGTTCGATATGACCGTCCGCGTTGCGCAGTGTGTCTACCGGCACCGACCCGGTAGCGACCAGCTGCCCGAGACCATTAAAGACCAGCGCACGGCTGGCATGACCACCCTGATCGAGTGCGAGGTAGAGCTTCTGCTCAGGCGCCATCGCGTGGCAGGGTCTTGTCGGGGTACTCGCAGTACGCGGCGATGATGCAGTTTGGGCAATCGGGCTGGCGTGCCTTGCAGACATGCCGGCCATGCAGGATCAGCCAGTGGTGGGCATCGCGCTGAAAGCGTTTCGGTGTACAGGCCACCAGCTTGTCCTCGACCGCACGCGGTGTCTTGCCCGGCGCAAGTCCGGTGCGGTTGCCGACCCGGAAGACATGCGTATCGACCGCGATGGTCGGCACGCCGAAGGCGATGTTCAGCACGATATTGGCCGTCTTTCGGCCGACGCCGGGCAGGGCTTCGAGTGCCTTGCGATCCGACGGCACTTCGCCGCCATACTCATCGAGCAGGATGCGGCAGGTGCGCAGAATATTCTTTGCCTTGGTGTTGTAGAGACCGATGGTGCGGATGTGCTTTTTCAGTTCCGCCTCGCCGAGCTGCAACAGGCCTTCTGGTGTGTTGGCGATTTTGAACAGGGGTTTGGTCGCCTTGTTGACGCTCACATCAGTGGCCTGGGCCGACAGGATCACCGTGACCAGCAACTGAAATGTCGAGCGGTAGACCAGTTCGGTTTTTGGCCGCGGGTTGGCCTTCTGCAGGCGACGGAAGATCGCCATCCGGGCTGCAGGGGTCATCGGGCCGCGTTCCGTTTGCCCAGCCAGAAACTGCGCAAGGCGATCAGTCCGGCGAGGGCGAAGAAGCCGCCGGGCGGCAGGCTGGCGATCAGCAAGCCGCCGCCGATCACCTCGCGCACTGCGCCGAGCACGGTGAGCACGAGCAGAAAGCCGAGTCCGTGTCCGAGGCCATCGAGCAGTGCCGGCAGCAGCGGGTTGCGGATGGCGAAGGCCTCGGCGCGGCTGAGGATCACGCAGTTGGTGACGATCAGGGGAATGAACAAACCGATCTCACCGTAGAGGTTGAACCAGTACGCCTTGAAGATCAGATCAACACTGGTCACGAAGGCCGCGATGATCAGCACCAGGGCGGGCAGCCGCACGCGGGCGTCGATCCACTTGCGGCACGCCGATACCAGAACGTTGGTGGCGCAGATGACCAGCAGCGTGGCGATGCCGAGCGCGAGTCCGGTGATCAGCGTGCGGCTGACGGCGAGCAACGGACACAGGCCGAGCAACTGCGCCATGCCAGGATTGTTCGACCACAAGCCGGTGCGAAAGATATCGCGGTAGCTGCTGGTGGAGGTCTGTATTGCCATGCTGCTGAGAGTCCCCGATCTCAATCCGATGTCTTGCCGTCGGATGTGGTTGCCGGCGTCGAGAAAATCATCTCGCGATGCAGGCGGAAGTATTGCATGGCGCGACGGGTGGCCGCGACGACAGCGCGGCTGCTGACCGTTGCGCCGCTGATCGCATCGAGGTCGCCACCGTCCTTGCGCAGCCGCCAGCGGTTTTCCGCCGGATCAGTCAGCGATCGGCCGGCAAAATTGCCTATCCATGCAGACTTGCGGGCCTCTATGGCGTCGCCGATGCCTGGCGTCTCGCTGTGGCTGGCCACGCGCACGCCGAGTATCTGGCCATCGGCCCTGATCGCGACCAGCAGCCTGATCTGACCTGAGTAACCGTCCGGTGCCAGGCTGCTGAGGACGGCAGCCACTGATTCGCCGTTGCGGCGGGCGCGCCAGATTTGTCGTGGTTCATCGCCCTGCAGATTCAGCGTGATGACATCCCGGTGCGGCTGGTTGTCGTAAAGCGTAGCGGGCAGTATTGCATTCAGTTCGGCAAGTACGCGTTTTGCTTCATTGTCAGCGATCCGCGCCCGTGTCGAGTTCCAGGCGACGCCGACCACCAGGCCGACCAGCGCTGCAAAGGCCGAGAGGCTCAGGACAGCACGCCAGCCGGCGCGCTGCGGCGATAACGGCGGACTGATTTCGGTTTCCTGTTGTGACATCAGGCTGGCCTGCCGTAGATCCGCGGGCGGGTCCAGCGCTCGATGAGCGGCACCGTCATGTTCATCAGCAGCA
Organism: Gammaproteobacteria bacterium; assembly: GCA_044344525.1. GTDB lineage: Bacteria > Pseudomonadota > Gammaproteobacteria > Steroidobacterales > SHZI01. The sequence goes on from JBIJCV010000079.1 coordinate 5,719, forward strand.
CGGAGAATGCGATGCCATCGGCGTAGCTGCCCCAGGTGCGGATGATGTAGGTGAGGATGCCGATGCCGGCGCCGTGGATAAGCCGGCCGCGCGCAGTGGTTGGTGACGAGACCGGATCCGTGGCGATGAAAAAGGCGCCGAGCATCGCGCCACCGCTGAACAGGTGCAGACCTGGCGATGCGTTGATCTCCGGATCCAGTACCCAGAAGAAGCTTGCCATGCCCAACAGGCCGCCGAGTACGCCGGCCGGGGTCTGCCAGCGGATGATCCCGAGCAGCAGCAGGGCGCCGCCGCCCATGGCGACGAAGTTGTTTACCCACTCCCAGCCCGCACCCCCGAAATCCCCGAAGACCGGATTGATGCGGATTTCAGCCATCGTGCGCATTGCACCGAGTCCCTCGCGGACGCTGTCCAGCGTGGTCGCGCGGGTGATGGCATCGAGCGTCAGTGCATCGGGAAACCGGCCAGTCAGGCAATATTGCAGCGTCGCGCCGAAGCCGGGGCGCTGGTAGTCGAGGTCACCGATATCGGGTGCCGGCCAGCCAACCATCAGGTCGGGGAAAGACACCAGTACCAGCACATAGCCGGCCATCGCCGGGTTGAACAGGTTGTAGCCAAGCCCGCCATAGGCGTGCTTCACCAGGCCGATGGCGAAGACCATGCCGCTGGCCGTCACCCACCACGGGCACAGTGGCGGCAGTGAGAAGGCGAACAGCAGTGCCGCGACGATGGCGCTGCCATCGCCAAGCGTCGCAACGACCGGCTTCTGCCTGAGTCGCAGGGCGATGGCCTCCGTGCCCAGCGCGGCAATCACCGCCACGATGATGTTGAAAAATATTCCCGGTCCATAAAACCACGCGCTCACCAGGATGGCCGGCAGCAGCGCCAGCATCACGATGCGCATCATGGCGGCCACGCTCGATGGGGCCTGCCACTGCGGCGGCTGTGCGGTATCAAAACGCATCAGTCAGGCTTGCCGGAGCTGCGTTGGCGGGTACGGGCCAGCAGCGCATCCAGTGCGGCGGAGTCCACCGCTTTGTCCGGCTGTGCATCGCTCTCGCTGGCCAGTCGCCGGGTGCGCGCTTCAAAACGGATGCGGGCAAGGTCGGCCCGCTGGCGGGCTGCTTGCGCACTCGCCAGCAATTGCTTGCCGGTCAGGAACATTGCAGTCAGCGGAATATGGCTGGGGCAGGCGTAATCGCAGGCGCCGCACTCAATGCACTCCCTGACGCCAAGCTCGTCGAGCCGCGCTGTATTTGCATCGCGTACGGCCGTCAGCAACGCCTGCGGCATCAGTCCTGCCGGGCAGGCTTCGAGGCAGAATCCGCAGCGTATGCACGGCTGCTCGGCAGCTGCTGCGCCGAGTTCTGCTGCCGTCGCGACGATCACACAGTTGGTTGCGGCGCTGATCGG
>JBIJCV010000059.1:0-8076 GCA_044344525.1 Gammaproteobacteria bacterium
CGGTCGCCCCTGTTGCCGGCAGTGAAGCCGTGCGGCGCGATGCTGACGACCGGTGATAACGCGAGCCGAGCAATGCAGCGCTGGTTGCACTGCGGGAAATGCAGGCGTGAGGGTGGGTTTCTCGCACTGCACGAGGCCGCAGGCGCAGGCGGCTCCTCCGCGCCCCTGAGCCGGGCGCGTGCAACTGCTTCAGGTGGTGGCCGGCATTCTGCCGGATCGCGTGATCCTCGATCGCGGCGGGCAACTGGAGGCCTTTATCCTGCCACGTACCCGCAACCGGAACACCCTCGTGGGCGACAGCAACCCATCTTTCTCCGGCGGACCATTGAGCGGCAATAGGGCGCCTCTACCGGCCATGGCAGAGGAGCAACCGGCCGCGTGGTCGCAGGTCAGCCCGATACGTAGCGCCGGAGTTCCTCGATCTCGAACTGCTGATCCTTGATGACCTCCTTGACGAGGTCGCCGATCGACACGACGCCGATCACCCGGCCCGCATCGACCACCGGCAGATGGCGGAAGTGCCGCTCGGTCATCAATGCCAGCCCCTGCTCGACGGTCATGTCGACCGACACCGCGATGACATCGCGCGTCATGATCTCCTCGACACGGGTATCGGCCGAACGTCGCCCCTGCAGGATGATCCGGCGGGCATAGTCGCGCTCGGAGATGATGCCCAGCAGCTTCTGCCCTTCCATCACCAGCAGCGCACCGACCCCGCGCTCGGCCATGGCGGTAATTGCCTGCAGCATGGTATCGCCGGGCGCCACCGACCAGATCTGCCCGCCCTTGCTTTTGAGAATCGTTCCGATCGCTTTCATTGTTGTTGTCTCCCGACCCCTCGAGGACGACAGTATAGAAGCATGTCCCCGGCCGCAATCAAGCCCGCAGCGCGCGGGCCAGGAACGGCAGGCTCAGGTCCAGGCGATAGTCGATGTCAGAATGGTCATCATCGAATTCTTCGTAACGGTGCGCAATGCCCGCCGCTGTCAGCCGGCTGGCCAGAATCCGGCAGCCATAGTGAATGTGGTACTGGTCGCGCCAGCCACAGTCCATATACAGGCCACGCAGCGAGCGCAGCGCCGCCACATGCCGCTGCACCATATTGATCGGATCGTGGGCCAGCCAGCGCTTCCAGTTGGCGGCAATCAACTCCCCCGTCTCGGCATTGAATGGCAGGCGAAAGCCCAGCGGCGCTCGCGGCTGCGGATCGTAGGTGGCGGCCATACAGATGTTCATCAACGCCAGACCTTCGGCATGTGAAACCTTGGACTTCTTCCAGACCGCAGCCAGGAAGCGCTGCACCCGCCCATCATCGTGGCCGCGCGCCAGCACCGCTTGTGCAGCTGTTCGCAGGGGCCGCCAGGAGCCGGCACGCTGCTGCGGTTGACGGTACTTCGCCAGCTCGTCGAGCGTGTTCGGCCAGTCGCTGCGATAGACAAAATCAAAACCGGCATCGCCAGAGTGATCGGCGATCGCACCCCAGGTGGCCGGGTACTTCATGCCATGCACCAGGGCGCCGTAGCCCCCCGACGACTTGCCGAAGCAGCCCCGATGTTCGCGGGCGGCCAGCGTACGAAATTGCGCATCGACAAAAGGCACGATCTCGCGCGTCAGATAGTCGGCATAGCGCCCGATCGCCGAGGAATTGATGTACTGGTTCCCGCCAAGGGCGGTAAAGCAGTCCGGCATCACCAGGATCACCGGCGGCATCTTCCGCGCGTGGATCAGCCGCGCTGCGCGTTCGACCAGATTTTCGCTGAACGGTTTCCAGTTGAGGTGGGCAATACCGGAGCCGGTAAAGCCGGCAAAATCATAGAGCACCGGAAACCGGCGGCCTGATCCGTCGTAGCCCGGCGGCAGCCAGACGGCCAGCTTGCGTACATGCGGATCATTGAGCGGGTTGTCCTTCAGCACGCGCGAAACGTGCTCGAGTACGACCACGCTGCCGGCATGAGGTGGAGTGTGTTTACGCGCCATCAGCTGCCTGCGCCTTCAGGATTTGCCACAGCATACCCCGGGGTTGGCGGGTGCCGAGACAAAAATTCGGCTAAACCCGCTGCGTCGGGTATTGTCTGCACTGCTGTGGAAAAAGGATCCGGCGATGAAACAAAATTACCAGTTCGAAAAACGCCAGAGGGAAATGGAGAAGAAGAAAAAGAAGGCCGAGAAAGCACAGAAGAAGGCTGGCACCACCGAAACACCACCGCCACCGGTGAGCAGCTGAAGTGGAGGAACGCATGTACTACGTAGTCACCACGGAGAAGAGCTTTGACCAGGCTGCAGCCGATCTGGAAGCAGCGGTCAAACGCAACGGATTCGGCGTGCTGCATATCCATGACCTAGGCAATACCCTGCGCAGCAAGGGCATTGATTTCGCGGAGCAGTGCCGGGTTTTCGAGGTCTGCAACCCCGGACAGGCGGCGAAGGTTCTGGCCGCCGATATGCGCCTGAATATGGCGCTGCCCTGTCGCATCTCGGTATTCACCGAGAATGGCGCAACGAAGATCGGCCTGATCAGGCCACGGGAAATGCTCGCGGCGTTATCTCAGGACCCGGCGCTGCTGCGGGTCGCCACAGAGGTCGAAGACCAGACCATCAAGATGGTCGACGAGGCCCGGTAGCTCGCCCGGGTGGCCTGAGGGGCGCGCCCTCAGGCACCGGGACCGCCCTCTGCGGCCACAAATGGCACCGGCCGGTAGACCCAGTGCGCCGAATTCGCCTGGCGCGCCGGTGATGGAATCACCCGCACCTCGCCATTGCGTTCGCAGGCATCCAGGGCGAGCCGGTCGATCTGCCAGCCCTTGCCGCGCAGTTCACGCATGAACTGCCAGTAGGTCTGCATCAGCAGATCCTCGCGATCCATGTTGATCACCGGCCACTCGGGAATGTCCGGCGCGCGCTTGGGTAGATGCGCTTCGGCAATCGCCTTGTCCTGATAGACATTGCGCAGATTGCGCTGCAGGTGATCCTTGTCCTTGTCTTCTTCCAGCATGAAATTGCGGAAGACGATCAGGTACATCTTCGTGTTTTCTTCATCGATGGGCGTGGACATCGAATAGAACACATTGCTGAACGACGAGCCCGGAATGCCGATCTGCACCCGGCCGTAGAGCGTAAAACCCGGCAGATAGAAAGTCAGGTATGAGTTCACTTCGGTACGCTCCTGGCGCAGTTTCGCCCACTCGCCCGATGGCGGCGGCGGCCTGGAAACCAGATGCGTACGAAAACCGTTATCCAGCCACTCGACGCTGTGCGCTGAAGGCCGGCTGGGATTTTCCTCGTTGAGCCGAATGCCGTGGACGATGTGCAGGTGCACCTGATCGAGGTCCACCATCTTTGCCCAGTGCACATTGGCCTTCCAGGTATCGGTGAAAGTCACACGCCGCCACGCCGGATCGGTGTTCTCCGGCATCTCGAACAGCGGGTGTGCCGCTGCAGGCTGATCGCCGAGGAACACCCAGACCAGACCGTGCTTCTCCTGTACCGGGTAGCTGTCGATCTTGGCCGATTCGGGAATGTCAGCCGCCGGATTGAGCTGCGACGGTATGTTGGTGCACTGGCCGCCGGCATTGAAACGCCAACCGTGAAATACGCAGGACAGCGTGCCATCGTCCTGCCGCTTGCCCTGCGCGAGGCTCGCGCCACGATGACAACAGGTATTGCTCAGGCATACCGCCTTGCCGTCGAGATCGCGAAACAGCACGAACTCGCGCCCGAGCATCTTTACCTTCAGCGGCGCATCGCTGACGTTCTCGCTCCAGTCAGCGATGTACCAGACGTTTGCAAACAGCATGCTTGACGACCTCGGCTACTGCTTGACCACCACGACACGCCCCTCGGCGTTGACCGTGACCCGATAGCGATTGCCATCTGCGCACGAGGCGAGGTAATCATTGTCGCCCTTCTTCTCTGCCCGCACGACCTGCCCGCAGGGCAGACCCTGCAGCGCGATCACGGCGGTCATGTCTTTGGCTGCCGCCGCATCGGCATCGTTCTCCGCTGCAAGCAAGGGACCGGCGCAGCAGACTGCTGCAACGGCCCAAACGATATTCTTCAGCTGTCTGCGCATGCTCATGCTCCTGCCATCAGGTTGTTCTCTGAAAACTTCTTCGGATCCGAGAGGATGCCCCAGATCGCTTCACGCGAACTCACGATCTTCTTCGCCAGCGCCGGATCACCGTCCTGCAGCAGCGACAGCACCTTCATCAGCAGGCGGTCATAGGCCGCGCGCAACTCCGGCAACGGGGTTTTGCTACGCCCACGGTACTGGCTGCGAAACTTGTCCAGCAGGTCATCGACCTGGTTCTTGAGCGCCAGCTTGGTCATCACGCCGATGGCTTTGGTTTCGCGCAGTCGCGACTCCAGTCCGGCCAGATCGAGTGGTGGGGCGGCGGGCGGGGCGGCGACAACCGGCGCGGGACGTGGTGGAGTTGGCGGTGGCGGCACGGTACTCGCCGCAGGTGGTGAACTTGCCGCCGCTACGGGTGCCTTTGCAGCCGGCGTGGTGGTTCTGGGCAGCGGTGCCGGTGGCGGCAGACTCGCCGGTACAGGCGCGGGCGTAGCTGATGCTGTTTTGGGTACCGGCGTCGGTCTGGATACCGGCACTTGAATGACTGGTTTGGGCTGGACTGCTTCAGGCGCCAGGGGTGCCGGCTGGTTCTGAGGCGATGACGCAGTGCCAGCCGCCTCTGCCGGCGGCAGCGAATCAGTTGCCGGCAGTTGTTCGGCTTCGGCCACCGGAGGTGCGGGTGCCTGCTGTACCGGCATGCAGCCCGAAACGAGAACGATGGCGGCAATAAGCAGCGATGTCTTGTCCATCAGCAGATAGAACCGCATTTCGCGGCAAGAGACAACTCCGTCCCTGAAAAACATTTTTCGGGACTGGCAGGAACCGGGTCTGCAATATTGTGATAACGACCTCATTAAGAGGTTATACAACCTAGAAAATAGGTTATGCTCGCGGCCATGCTTGAAGCCGTCTTCGGAAGCCTGGCCGCTGAACGGGTACTCCTGTTCCTGCATCGTTATGAACGGGCGTACGGGCGGCAGATTGCCGTCGCCTTCGATATGCCGGTCAGCGAGATCCAGAAGCAGTTGCGCAAGCTCGAGCTTGGCGGCTTGCTGGTCAGCCAGATGATCGGACGTACCCGGATGTATGCATGGAACCCGCGCAGTGTCTTCGTGGCGCCGCTGCGGAAGCTCTTGCAGGACATGCTGGAGAATCTGCCGCCTGAGCAACGCAACCCGTACGCGGATGGACGTCGCCGGCCGCGACGTGCCGGCAAGGCCGGCTGATGGCCATCACGCACCGGTCGACGATCCGCGATGTCGCTGCACAGGTATCGCAAGCACTCACCGATGCCGGGATCACCGCAGTACTTACCGGTGGTGGTGCCGTGGCCATCTACTCAGCGAACAAGTATCAGTCCTACGACATCGACTTCGTTACGGCGGCTTCACGCCGCGAACTTTCGACGATCATGTCGGAACTCGGGTTCAAGCGTGGGCCAGGCAGGCACTTCGAGCACCCGGCTACAAAGCTGGTGGTCGAGTTTGTAGCATGGCCCGTGACCGTGGGCGATGAAGTGGTACGAAAGTGGTCAAGGATCAAGACTGTCGCTGGGACCTTGCAGATCCTGACGCCGACTCAATGCATCAAGGATCGACTGGCCGCGTTTTTTCACTGGCGGGACAGCCAGAGCCTGGAGCAGGCCCTGCTCGTTGGCAAAACTCACCGAATCGCCATGACTGAGCTGGCGCGCTGGTCAGGTGCCGAAGGTCATGCAGAGGACTTTGAGGAGTTTCGCCGTCGCCTGCAGATCATCCGCTGCCAGCGACGGTCGGTATCAAGGCAAGCCCAGGCAAACAGATAGCCCCGACTGTTGAGTAGCATAGGGCGCATGAACACCCTCACCTTCCTCGTCACCGGCGCCACCGACGGCATCGGCAAGGCAACGGCGCTGGCACTCGCCCGACAGGGTGCGAGCGTCATCATCCATGGCCGCAATCCGGCCAAGCTGGAGGCGACGCTTTCACAACTGCGCACCGCCACCGGCAACCCGGCGTTACATGCCGTGCAGGCAGATTTCGCGTCACTGGACGAGGTGGCCGCGCTCGCTGCACAACTGCGCCAGGAGTTCCCTGGCATCAGCGTGCTGATCAACAACGCCGGACTGCTCACCGATCACCGGCAACTGAGCGTGGACGGCTTCGAGCTGACCTTCGCCGTGAATGTCCTTGCGCCCTTTCTGCTGACACTCAGCCTGCTCGACACGCTCCGGAGCAATGCGCCGGCGCGCATCGTGAATGTGGCTTCGACGGCCCTTGGCGGCGGTACGGTGGATTTCTCCAACCTGCAGCTCGAGCGCCGCTTTGATGGCTGGCAGGCCTATGCAAACAGCAAGCTGATGAACGTGCTGTTGAGTCACCATCTGGCAGCTCAACTGGCGGGCAGCGGCGTGGTGAGCAACGCACTGTGCCCAGGGCTCATCGACACCAACTTCTTCCACACCAACACCCTGTTCGCCGGCGGCGCCTATGAGCGCCTGCGCTCCGGCATGCGCCCGCCAGCCGAGGGCGCGCTGGTACCGCTGTATCTGGCCACCGACCCGGCGGCGGGCAACAGCAACGGCGAGTTCTACACTCGTCAGGGCCGTGACGGCCGGTGTGCCGTGGCGCTCGACTGGAACCCGGCAGTGGCTGCGCAGTTGTGGGCGCACTGTCTGGGCTGTGTGGGGCGGTGGCTGCCGGTGGCCGGCGTCCGCTAGAAAGGGCTGATGCTGCTCAGACACGCCGCAGCCGAATCGCGGCCACTATCCAGGCAATGGCCGAGATCAGCAGCACCAGAAATCCAAGATTGAAGAACAGGTGATGAATATGCAGCAGCAGAGGATTGCCTGCCGTACTCACATGATTGGCCATGTCATGGGCAGGTGCGCCCATACCCAGCAGGCCTAACGCCAGTTTCAGCGGTAGCCCGACCAGGCCAAGCAGAGAACCGATCACAATCAGTCGTTCGGGCAAGGCCAACCGAACTCCCGGCTGCTGCCGGCGCGTCAGCCAGAGCATGAACAGGCCGCAGATGAATGCAGATACCGCAAGCACCTCGGCCAGCGTGAATACCTTGAAGGCGTGCGTGAAGACGATGCTGGCTAGCGCCAGAACGTATACGGCCGCTAATATCACCGGGTTGCGTCTGTTCATGATCATCTTGCAATCCAACCTTGAAGGTGCCGGTTTAATGAGGGCCAATATAGCATCGGCTTCAGGCGCGACTTCCACCGGTCGCCGCTTCCTGCATCCGTGGCTGGCGGGCACACTGGCCAGCCTCGTGATGGTGGCACTGCCGACACTCGCCGACACAAGTCTCGGCGCTGGCGTGCCGCCCATCGCCGAGGTTGCACCACCCGTTGACGGCCTGATAGTCAGTCGGGCTGCATATGTCGGACTGATGCTGCTCGCGATGGGCACCGCATGGTTCATGCTGCTGGTTCCCGTAACTGCCCAACTCACGGCGACCCTGCGGCGAGCCCTGGCGGTATTTGCCATCGCCGGACTCCTCGCCGGCGGATTCAATCAGCAACAGCTCAATACCGTGGCAGTTGCCGGCTTTTTTGTACTGCTGGCAGCCAGCTGGCGGGATCATCGGGGCTTGCTCCTCGGCGGCGTGCTGGTTCTGGCAGTCAGTCGCGCCCTCATTGGTCACCCCGTCAGCCGTGATCCGGCTGCCCTGCTGATGCCACTGATGGTTCTGCATGTCAGCTGTGCGGCTTACTGGGCAGGCTCACTGTGGCCACTTCACCGACTGCTGGGCACGGAAACACCGGCCGTCGCGGCCCCAGCGGTAAGCCGATTCTCAGGCCTGGCACTGGCAGCTGTCGGCGCACTGGCCATTGCCGGGATCATCACTGCCCTGCTTAACCTGGGGACACCCGATGCGCTGCTGAAGACCTGGTACGGACAGTTGCTGATCATGAAGTTCACCTGGTTCACGGTGCTGATGGGCATTGCCGCATATCACAAGCTGCGGCTGAGTCCGCGACTGGCTGCCGGCGATCAGCGCGCAGCGAGGCATAT
>JBIJCV010000060.1:0-8044 GCA_044344525.1 Gammaproteobacteria bacterium
GCGCGGCTGCGTATGCTGATCAGATCCCCGCTGCCGAGCAGGTTGTCGAGCGCATTGACGACGAAATCACCGTTGTTCGCGAATGGCGTGTGCACCCGCTGGCCGAAATAGTCCTGACTCTGCACCCAGAGCTGGTCGGCCAGCAGATCAGTGTCGGCGACCAGCACGACATTGACCGGTTCTGTTGCGGCGGCCAGATGCCCTTCAGGAATTGCCGGTGGGCTGCCGGGCGGTGCCGGCAGGCCTGTGGGAAAAGCGCTAGGTACTTTGCCGCTGAGTCTTGCGGCCAGCACATAGCGTTTACCGGTGGGCTTGAAGTCCGCGCGCAGCATTTCAGGGTCAGACATCACCGCCAGCCGGTCGGCAGGAATCAGTCCGGCGAGTTCGCTGGACTGCACCAGCGGCAGCATGCTGGCTGCTGCGTTCTCATCCCGGCTGATGTGGCCGGGAAAGGCAAAGGTCATGAGATTGAGGCTGCCGGTGATGATGTCGTCGGGCGACATCGCGCCCGACTCGATGCCGAGTACGCCCAGATGGCGGACCGGGCGGCTGTCTGCGCCGAGACCGACGGTCATCGCGTAGCGGTCATCGGCAACGACGCTGGTGTCGTCCGTGTGGATGCCCCACGCGTCCAGCAGCCGGTTGAGATCCGAAGCCCGCCGGCCACCGGAGGGGTCAGCGGGATCGCCCCGGTCGACCTCCGCGAAAGGGTCGACGAAAAACAGTGCGCGCCCACCCTTGAGCACGAATTGATCGATCGCATACAGCGTGGCATCCGGCAGGTTCTTCGGATGGACCACCATCAGCACCTTGATGTCGTCAGCGATTTCCTCCAGGCCAGGATCGAGCGTCCGGACATCGAAAAGCTGGCGCATCTGTTCCGCGATCACCCAGGGCTGACCGGGCTGCCGCGACATCGGGTTGAACTCGGCGGTGAGCGGCAGTTCCGTCAGCAGGCCGATCACGGGTTTCTTCGGGTTGGCCAGCGTGTGGATCAGTTTGGCCAGGTCGTACTCGAGAAAGGCCTCTTTGTCCGGGTCCAGAAACGGGATGATGTCGTCATCACCCACGCTGTTGGTGCCGGCCACGCCGAGGTAGATCGGATCTGCGCTGTTGGCTGCGTTGATGGGGCGCAGCCCGAAGGCGCTTGCGCGATCTTCCTCTTCGGAGAACGGCAGCGGATCGATGACCTGGAGGATCAGCTTGCCTTCGGAGCGGGCGGCAAAAGCCTCGAGCATTTCGCGGATACGCCCGGCATAGGTGCGCAGGGCCGGAATATTGGCTGTCGCCTTGTCGGAGTAGAACAGATAGATGTGAACCGGCTCGGCGATCTTGCCGAGGATTTCCCCGGTGCCGTCCGACAGCGTGTAGAGCCGGTTCTCGGTGAGGTCGATCTGCACGCCGCGGAAGGCACTGTTGATCAGCGACACGCTGACGACAAAAGCGACGGCGAGCGCAACCAGCCCAAGCCGGCCGAACCAGGGTTTTTTGCGGTCGCCGGTGTCTGCGCTGCTCATCGTCTAGTCCGCCTTCTTGAGGGTCAGCACTATCGCGTTGGCATACAGCCACGCAGCGATTACCAGCAGGAAGTACAGGACATCGCGGATATCCAGCACGCCCTTGCTGAGCGAGTTGAAATGGGTGAGGAATGACAAGCCGGAGATCGCGTCCAGCACCGCTGCCGGCACCCAGCCCGAGAAGAAGTTCAGCACCAGCGGAAAGCCGGCCAGCATGAACAGGAAGCAGATCACCACGGTCACGATGAAGGCGACGACCTGGTTGCGGTTGGCGGCTGAAATGCAGGCGCCGATGGCCAGGAAGCCGCCGGCCATCAGCAGGCTGGCCAGGTAGGCAGCGACAATGATCCCGTTGTCCGGATCGCCGAGGAAGTTGACCGTGATCCAGATCGGGAAGGTCAGCGTCAGGGCAACCGCGATAAACAGCCAGGCGGCCAGAAATTTGCCGAGTACCGCTTCGCCCATGGTCACCGGCAGGGTCATCAGCAGTTCGATGCTGCCGCTCTTGCGCTCTTCAGCCCACAGCCGCATGGCAATGGCCGGCACCAGAAACAGATAGAGCCAGGGGTGAAAACTGAAGAAAGGCATCAGGTCAGCCTGGCCGCGCACGTAGAAACCGCCCAGGTCGAAGGTGAAGATGCCGTTCATCACCAGAAAGATCACGATGAACACATAGGCGAGCGGGGTGGCGAAGTAGCTGCGCAGTTCGCGTCCGGCGATGATGCGAATGGCGTCCATCACACTGCTTCCTGTGTGGTGATGCTGCGGAAGACCTCGTCGAGCCGTCCCGCTTCCAGGCGCAGGTTTTCCAGCGGCCAGCGGCGGGCTGCCGCCAGGTCGCTGATCGTGGTCAGCAACGCGACGCCAGGCCGCGGGAAGGCGGTCACCGAACAATCATGCTCGTCGACCTCGGTGTGATCGACTTCCGCAAGTCGCTGCAGCTCGTCAGTCACGGCAGCCAGATCCGCGCCATGCGCGAGGCGGATGGTGACGGCGTTGTGATAACGCGAGCGGTGGATCAGCGCTTCAGGAGTTTCGTCGGCGACGATGCGTCCCCCGGCGATGATGATGGCCCGGGTACAGACCGAATCCACTTCTTCGAGGATGTGCGTCGAGATGACGATGATTTTTTCTGCAGCCATCGCGTTGATGAGTTCGCGGACTTCGTGCTTCTGGTTCGGGTCGAGGCCGTCCGTGGGCTCATCGAGAATCAGTACCGGTGGATCATGCAGAATCGCCTGGGCGAGTCCGACCCGGCGCCTGAAGCCCTTGGACAGTGTTTCTATCGGCTGCCTGAGTACGGGTCCAAGCTGCAGCCGGGCGCTGACGTCATCGATGCGGCTTCTGAGTGTGGCACCGCTGAGGCCGCGGATCCGGCCGATGAAGTCCAGAAACTCGCCCGGGGCCATTTCGCCATAGGAAGGCGCACCTTCCGGCAGGTAGCCGAGCAGACGCTTGGCTTCCAGCGGCTGGCTGTCGACGCGGAAGCCGCAGATTTCCGCGTAGCCGGCGCTGGCCGGCACGAATCCGGCAAGCATGCGCATGGTGGTGGTCTTGCCGGCGCCATTTGGCCCGAGAAAACCCAGCACCTCCCCGGAGCGCACACTGAAAGAGATATCGTCAACGGCCTTTAGTGGCCCGTAATACTTGCTGAGACCTTCTGCCCTGATCATCGCTTCGAGCTCGTCTTCGCCACTGCCGGAATCAACAGTACATTGATGACGGCAATGATAGCGACCACGGTGACGACTGAAAACGACAGAAAATAGTCGCCGGTGGTGGTGCGGATCTGGCCCGCAAGCAAGGTGCCTGCCGCGCCGCCCATGGTGTCGATGAAAATCACCACGCCGAGAATGCGGCCGAGGGCCAGCTGTCCGAAGCTCTCGACGGCGACCAGCTGGATCAGCGTGAAGCTGCCGCCGAAACCGAGGCCGAACACGAGTGCAAATGCGGTCAGTTGCAGCGGATCATGCGTCAGTGCGAGTACGCCGTCGTTGAGCCTGAACAGCTGCAGGCACCCGGCCAGCAGTATGATGCTGGCCACCAGCATCATGCTGCGCTTGGTATAGCGATCGCTGATCGCACCGAACAGGAATTTTCCAGCCACGCTGCAGGCGAGCAGTGTGGAGTAGAGCCGGGTGGCGTTCTGTGGCTGGAAGCCTGCGTCCTGTTCCAGATAGATCGTGAACTGGCTGGTGATGGCCTGAATCGAAAACCAGATGCTGGCCGAGCCGATGGCCAGGCACCAGAGCGTGCGTGAGCGCAGCGCGGTGGCAAAGGGCACGCCTTCGCGCAGTTCTTCGCCATCGACGGCGCCGGACGGTGCACTCGCTGCGCCGTCCGGAAACTGACCCACGACACGCGGTGATTCGCGCAGCACCAGAAAGCCCGGCAACAGGGCGAACAGCCAGAATGCTGCCGCGAGCACACCGAACCCCGCTCGCCAGCCGAGCGCCGGGTCATTGACCAGCGGCGCGATGGCTACCGGCAGCGTTGCGCCGGCCAGGCTTGAACCCGCCACCAGCAGGCCAACCACCGTACCGCGCCGGGTGATGAACCAGTTCGACAGCAGCACGATGTTCGGCATCAGTCCGCAAAATACCAGGCCGACGGCGATGGCTGCATGCAGCACATAGAGTTGCTGCAGACTCTGCGCAAAGGGATAGGCGCTGAAGGTCAGGGCCAGCAGTACGAGGCCAGTGCGAATCACGCGCACCACGCCGAAGCGGTCGATCGCGGCACCGACGAAGGGCGCAATGATGCCGGCCAGGGCAAAGGTTATGGCCGTCGTGCGGCTGACTTCAGCCGGTGTCGCGCCGAAAGTTTCCATGAAGCGCGGAAACAGGTTCTGCGGCACATACAGCGACAGGCCATTGGTGAAGAAAAAAACGACCAGGCAGCAGCCGGCGATATACCAGCCGTAGAACCGCGGGCGCTGTTCAGCCCTCAAAGCAATTCGCCATCGGTATCCACAAGCTGTATGGAGTCAAAGCCAAGCGCCTTGAGTCCCGGTTCGATCACGGCACGGTCGCCGACCACCACGATGACCAGATTCGCGGGTTGCAGATGGTCGCGGGCGGCCTGATTGACCTGCTCCGGCGTGAGTCCGCGCACCGCATCGGCGTAGTGGGCCCAGTAATCATCGGGCAGACCGAATTCCACCAGTTTGCTGATCGAGCCGAGTACTGCACTGCCGGTTTCCCACTGGCCCGGCAGCGACAGGGTATTGCTGCGTTTGACCAGTGCCACTTCCGCGGCGGTCGCCGGACGGGTGGTGGTGATATCGGTGATTTCCTTGCGGATTTCGCTGAGCGACTCAGCCGTCTTGTCCGACTGTACAGAGGCATAGGCGAGCAGAGGCCGCTGACCCCGGGCGTCATAGCTCAGGCTGTAGGCGCCGTAGGACCAGTGCTTGTCTTCGCGCAGGTTCATGTTGAGCCGTGCCGTGAACTGCCCGCCGAGTACGTCGTTCATCGCTTCGATGGCCAGATCATCCGGCGTGGCCCGCGGTGGAATCAGCTGGCCGGCAAAGATCACCGACTGCTCGGCGCCGGGTTTGTCGACCAGATACAGCACGCGACCCGGTTTCGGCGTGACCTCGCCGATGCGCTTGACCGGAATGTCACCCGGCTGCCAGTTGCGGAACAGTTGCTCGAGTTTCGGCCGGAGGGTGGCTATCGAGACCGGACCGACCGCGATCAGCGTGGCGTGATTGGGCCGGAACCAGGTTTGATGGAAGTTGGCGAGATCTTCCCGGCTGAGCGCTTTCAGGGTGGCTTCGGTGCCGGTGCCGGTCAGCGGCTGTGCATAGGCATGGCCGGCGCCAAACAGCAGCTTTGGCAGCACGCGCAGCGCCATCGAGGTGGGCTCGGTTTTTTCCTGGCTGAGTGCCGCAAGGTAGCTTTTGCGCACCCGCGCGAGTTCCTTGTCGGGGAACACCGGATTGAGGACGACGTCGGCAAAAATCTCCAGTGAGGGATCCAGTTTGTCGGCCAGTGCCGACAGATTCACGGAAGAGGTGTCGAGGCCTGAGCCGGCGCTGAGGTTTGCACCGAGCAGGGCCAGTTGCTCACTGATCTGCAGGGTATCGCGGCTGCGCGTGCCTTCGTCGAGCATGGCCATGGCGAGGTTTGCCGTGCCGGGCCTTGCGAACTGGTCTGCGGCAAAGCCGGCGTCCAGCAGCAGCTTGATGCCGACCACGGGTACATCCGGCCGCTGCACGACGATGAGTTGCATCCCGTTGCTGAGCGTTGCCCGCTCAAAGGTCGGGAAGCTGACCGGGGTTTCACCCACCGGCATCGGCATGCTGCTGCGGTCTGCACCAGCGTCTGCAGCCTTGAGCGGTCCTGCCGGCGTGACCTCAAGGATGAACGGCGCTGTGGTGACCCATTTCCGTACGGTCGCGCTGAGGTCGGCTGCCGTTGCCGCCTGACCATCTGCGAGCGCCTGTTGCCATGCGTCTGGCTTGCCGCCATAGACCATGCTTTCCGCCAGCACGCCTGACTTTCCCGAGAAGCCGCCGACTTTCTCGATGCCGCGCAGGAATCCTGCCCGCTGCTGGGTCTTGACCCGCTCCAGTTCCCTGGCAGTTGGCCCGTCGCGACGGAAGCGCTCCAGCTCTTCTGCGATCGCGCCTTCGATCTTCGCGAGGCTGACGCCGGGCTGCGCCGAAGCCTGCAGCCAGGTAATACCGGCGATTTCCAGCGGCATCGGCCCGAATTCGACATCGGAAGCCAGCTGATCCTGATAGACCAGACGTTGATAGAGCCGTGAATTCTTGTCGCCAGCGAGCACCGCCGCAGCGAGTTCGAGCTGGTGGGCGTCGCGTGTGCCCCAGCGCGGACCGGTCCAGGCAAAATAGAGTCGCGCCTGCGCGACGCGGTCCTGCATGCTCTGCCGACGCGGCAGCGCATGTTCGGGGATCCATTCCTCGAAGCGCGTGACTGGCGGCCCCGGGGGTATATCGCCGAAATACTTCTGCGCCTTGGCAAAGGCTTCTTCGCTGCTCACATCACCGGCGATCACGATCACCGCATTGTTGGGCCCGTAATAAGTCTCGAACCAGTGACGCACGTCGTCGAGACTGGCTGCGTTGAGGTCATCCATCGAACCGATCGCTTCCCAGGAGTAGGGGTGATCCGGTGGGAACAGCTGCTTCAGGATCAGTTCGAAGACCTTGCCATAGGGCTGGTTGTCGCCCTGCCGCTTCTCGTTCTGTACCACGCCGCGCTGTTCGTCGAGCTTGGCCTGGGTGATGGCGCCCTTGAAGTGTCCCATGCGGTCGGATTCGAGCCAGAGTGCGGTATCAAGCGCGTTTTTCGGTACGGTCTGAAAGTAGTTGGTGCGGTCGAAGAAGGTCGTGCCGTTGAGGTCGGTGGCACCGAGTTCCTGCAGGGTGTTGAGGTACTCGCCCTTGAGGTTTTCCGAACCCTGGAACATCAGATGTTCGAAAAGATGGGCAAACCCGGTCCGGCCCGGCACCTCGTTCTTCGAACCCACGTGGTACCAGACATTCACCGCAACCACCGGGGCCTTGTGGTCTTCGTGCACCACCACCGTCAGGCCGTTGTCGAGTTGCCGTACCGTGAAGGGGATGTCCACCGGCGCAACCGGTGCAGACCAGGCCAGCAGCGGGCAGACCAGCGTTGCGGTGACGAAGGTGCGGAGCATGTGCATGAGTAAGGGTTCCAGGTGAAGGCAGGGATTCTAACCGCGACGAATACAGGGCGAAAATGCCAGAATGGGCGGATGCAGAAACCGGCACCGCAGCGGACGCTTTATCCTGCCATCGAGCCCTGGGACTCGGGGTATCTGCGCGTCTCCAGTCTGCACGAGATCTACTATGAACAGTGCGGCAATCCCCAGGGCAAGCCGGCGGTATTCCTGCACGGTGGACCCGGCGGGGGTGGTGACACGACGCCACGGCGTTTTTTTGATCCGGCCCGTTACCGCATCATCCTGCTCGATCAGCGCGGTTGCGGGCGCAGCCGTCCGCACGCCGAGCTCCGCGAGAACACCACCTGGGACCTCATCGCCGATATCGAAGCGCTGCGCGCGCGGCTCGGCATCGAACGCTGGCTGGTCTTCGGCGGGTCGTGGGGCAGCACACTGGCACTCTTTTATGCCGAGAAGCATCCCCAGCGGGTCAGCGAACTCGTGCTGCGTGGTATTTTTCTGCTGCGGGACAAGGAGATCGCC
Source organism: Gammaproteobacteria bacterium (assembly GCA_044344525.1). Lineage (GTDB taxonomy): Bacteria > Pseudomonadota > Gammaproteobacteria > Steroidobacterales > SHZI01. The sequence continues at coordinate 7,716 of JBIJCV010000060.1, forward strand.
TGGTTTTACCAGTCCGGTGCCAGCGAGATCTTTCCGGATGCCTGGGAGCACTACCTGAATTTCATACCGGTGGCAGAGCGTGGTGATCTGCTGCATGCCTATCATCGCCGTTTGACGGGTACCGATCCGGCACTGGCCCTCGCAGCGGCGAAGATCTGGTCGGTCTGGGAGGGCAGTACCAGTCATCTGCTGGATGCCGGCAGTACGGTGCAGCGTTTCGGTGCTGACCGGTTCGCGCTGGCCTTTGCGCGCATCGAGGCCCACTATTTCGTCAATCATGCGTTTGTGGAGCACCCCGAGCAGATCCTGCGTGACATCGGCAGGATCCG
>JBIJCV010000061.1:0-7976 GCA_044344525.1 Gammaproteobacteria bacterium
TGATCATTTGCCGGCAGCACCTGGCGCTGCAGGTTTGGCCACCGACTCGATGCTGGTACCCAGCTTGGCCGCATCGGCCTGCAGACGGGCGATGACCGCATCCATACCCTTGGCGCTGATCTCGGCATTGAACTGGTTACGGTAATTCTGCACATAGGAAATGCCTTCGATGCGCACATCGAAAGCCCGCCAGCCGTCCTTGGTCTGCCGCAAGCTGTAATTCACGGGCAGAGTGGTACCGTCATTGAGCTGCATGATGCTTTTTACGACAGTATTTTTCGGATCAGGTGTGGCGCCTGTGCCCGGCAGTATCTTTACCTTGTCGCGCTCAAAGCGCAGCACGTAGCGTGAATAACTGCGCAGCAGGAAGTCATAGAAGGTATCGATGAACTTCTGCCGCTGCACCGGTGTTGCCGTACGCCAGTGCTTGCCCAGCACCAGACGGCCTGCGTAATCGGTGTCGAAGACTGGCAGGAACACTTCATCTACAAGTTTATACAGATCAGCCGGATTGGCTGCCAGCTGCGCCTGCCGGCCTTCGATATGCTTCGCAAGGGTTTCAGCCGTCTCGGTTACCACCTGCTGCGGCGTGCGGTTATCAGCGTAACCAACCACTGACAGCAGCAGCAGACAGAGCGTCGCAAGAATCTTCATGAACGGGCTATCCTCTCTTTATTCGGTGGCAGGAGGTGACGCCGTGCTGCCACCCTCTTCCGCCTTGCTGAACAGAAACTTGCCGATCAATTGTTCAAGCACCACAGCCGACTGGGTAATCTGCAACTCACTGTTGTCGGTCAGCCAGGTGTCCGAACCACCCGCCCCGATACCGACATATTTGCTGCCCAGCAAACCGGCCGTCAGGATGCTGGCATCTGAATCATCCGGGATGCGGTTGAACTGGCTATTAATGCGCAGAGTAACCACTGCATCGAGGCGGTCATTGTCAAACTCAATGCTCTCGACCCGACCGATATTCACACCCGACATCGCCACCTGCGACCGGACCTTCAGCCCGGCCACGTCTTCGAATCGCGCAGTGACCCGATACCCCTCATCGCCGGCATATTCATCAAGGTCTGTCGTCTGGGTCGCGAGAAATAGCAGGGCTGCGAAGCCCAGAAATACGAACAGCCCGGTACCGAGCTCACGTGACCTGCTGCTTTCCATACTCGATCGTCCTCAAATCAGAAATGCGGTAATCATGTAGTCGAGTATCAGTACGGCAATCGACGTCGTGACTACCGTACGCGTCGTCGCCATGCCTACGCCTTCAGCTGTAGGCGCACAATTGTAGCCTTCATATACGGCAATCAGGCTGGCGGCGATTCCGAACACAATGCTCTTCACCACGCCTTCGCCGATATCAGACGGATCGACATATTCCTGCATCTGCGACCAGAACGCGCCGCCGTCCACACCCATGATATATACGCCGATAAACCATGCGCCGAGAATGCCGATCGCGTTGAATACCGCCGTGAGCAGCGGGACCGATACGGCACCACCAACAAAACGCGGCGCCACGATACGCCGGATCGGATCAATGGCCATCACCTCCATGGCGGCCAGCTGATCCGTTGCGCGCATGAGGCCGATTTCGGAGGCCAGCGCGGTACCGGCACGTCCCGCAAACAGCAGTGCGGTGACCACCGGCCCCAGTTCCTTCATGAGGGTCAATGCGACACCCGCGCCGAGAATGTCCTCCTGGCGCAGACGGGCCAGTGAATCGTAGGCCTGCAGGCCGATCACCATGCCGACAAAGAATGCCGACGTCATGATGATCACCAGTGACAGCACGCCTGCATTGTGAATCTGTGCGGAAATCAGCCTGGGGCGCCTGAATGCAGCCGGACATTGCGCAAGGATTTCGCCCAGAAACAGCACCACTGCGCCCAGCTTGCGCAGGGACGCAAGCAGGCCGTTCTGCAACTGCAGATACAGCCTCATCAGGAATTGCCCAGCAACTGCTGCCGGTAATCCGGCGCAGGATAGTGAAAGGGTACCGGTCCATCGGCAGCACCTGTCATGAACTGGCGAACCAGTTCGGACTGGCTGTTCGCCAACTCATCCGGTGGGCCGCTGGCAATCACTTTGCCTTCTGAAATCACAAAACAATGATCAGCGATATGCGAAATCTCTGCCACGTCATGCGAGACAACGATGCTGGTGAGTCCGAGCGCATCGTTATTGAGCCTGATCAGCCGCAGAACCACACCCAGGGAAATCGGGTCAAGGCCGGAGAACGGTTCGTCATAAAGCAGCAACTCCGGATCAAGCACCATTGCGCGCGCCATCGCAACGCGCCTCGACATGCCACCTGACAGTTCCGACGGCATGAGATCCGCAGCACCACGCAGCCCTACCGACTGCAATTTGGTAAGTACCACGTTGCGGAGAAGCCTTTCGGGCAAGTTGGTATTTTCGCGCACCGGAAACGCAACATTCTCGAAAACACTGAAGTCAGTCAGTAGCGCACTGTTCTGAAACAGCATGCCCATGCGCCGGCGGAGCGCGTACAGATCAGGACGGTTCAGCTGGGCGACCTCCTGCCCGGCCACCCGGACGCTGCCGGCATCGGGCTTTAGCTGCCCGGTCAGCATGCGCAGCAGCGTGGTCTTGCCCGTACCGCTGGGACCCATGATCGCGGTAATGCTGCCGCGACGGATCGCAAGATCCAGCCCGTCGAAGATCAGGCGGCTGCCGCGGGAAAAACGCAGGCCGCTGATCTCAACCAGGTTGTCAGCGGCCAGAGGTACTTTCACGCAGCTTCCATCGCGGACTTGTATTTCCCGCCATGTGCCAGGCTGTTCAAACGAGCCCGCTTGTAGAACTCCGCCTGACCCGCCTTGACGCTGTCAGCCTTGCCACCCCAGGCCTTGAGCACCGGCGCCTGCAATGCCCGACCGTAAGAGAAGGTCACCTGCCACGGCAGTCCACCCAGTGCATTGATCGCACTGAGGTGTTCGGTGGCCAGCTCGGGGTTCTGCCCACCCGACAAAAAGGCGATACCCGGCACCGTTACCGGCACATTGGCCTTGAGGCAACGAACCGTTGCTTCGGCAACCTCAGCGACCGACGCCTGCTGCTTGCAGCTTGCACCCGCAACGATCATGTTTGGCTTCAAAACAATCCCTGCAAGATCAACACGATGATGGCGTAATTCAATGAAGGTTCTCTCTAATGCCTCGTTGGTCACCTGCTCGCAGCGGGCCAGCGTGTGGTCGCCATCCATCAGCACTTCCGGCTCGACGATCGGAACGATCCCGGCTTCCTGACACAGGGCCGCATAGCGGGCCAGCGCATGCGCATTGGCCTGCAGGCACCAGCTTGAGGGCAGACCCGGACCGATCGTGATGACGGCGCGCCACTTGGCGAAGCGTGCGCCCAGACCCGCGTATTCCTTCAGGCGGTCACGCAGGCCGTCGAGGCCCTCGGTAATCTTCTCGCCCGGGAAGCCAGCCAGGGCATTTGCACCGGCATCAACCTTGATGCCCGGAATCATCCCCTGCTGGTCAAGGTATTTTGCAAAGGCAACGCCATCACGGGTGGACTGACGGATGGTTTCGTCATACAGAATGACGCCACTGACGAATTCGGCAGCCCCGGGAGTGGTAAAGAGCAGATCACGGTAGGCGCGACGGTTTTCTTCGGTGGATGCGAGTTTGATCGAATCAAAACGCTTCTTGATGGTGCCCGAACTCTCGTCAGCAGCCAGAATTCCCTTACCCGGTGCCACCATCGCCTGGGCGATAGCAGCCAGAGACTGCGCAGTCATGACATAAACCTCCGATTGTGATTCGGCTGCCGATGACCGCAGCCCGTTATTTTTCAAGGCCGGCAAGGATACCAAAATTCCGCACAGCGGCTCAGTTATTGCCTGAACGACGGCACCGCCAGCGCCCGACTATTCCTTCGGAAAGCATATTGGACTAAGATAGTCCCATATGCTTCGCATCAGCAAATTGACGGACTACGGCACGATGATTCTCGTGTACCTCGCCGCACAGACGACTGAGGTCTGCTCGGCCAATGACGTCGCGAACGGTACGCGCATCGCGCTGCCTACCGTACAGAAATTGCTCAAGATCCTGGCACGCGGCGATCTGGTGCGCTCCCTGCGCGGTGCTGAAGGCGGCTATGCATTGTCCCGCTCTCCGCAGAACATCAGTGCGGCACAGATTGTCGATGTGCTTGAAGGCCCCCTCAGCATCACCGAATGCAGCATGACCGACAGCCAGTGCGAGCTCGAGGACGGCTGCCCGGTCGGTGACGCATGGCAGAAGATCAACCGCACCATCCGTGGTGCGCTTGACACGGTAACCCTGGCGGAACTCGCGCACCCGCCGCATGAATTTCTTTTACCCGACATGTCGGCACGACGCGGCAAGACACCGGAACGCCGCTCACCCGGCTGAACCAACCACCGATCCACCATGGAAAGCAAAGCGCAAAACCCGGGTCTGGACGAACTCGTCAGCCGTCGTTACCAGCATGGCTTTGTCACGGACATCGAGTCGGACACGGTACTGCCCGGCCTCAGTGAGGACGTGATCCGCTTTATCTCGCACAAGAAGGATGAACCGGAGTTCCTGCTTGAGTGGCGACTGAAGGCCTACCGCCATTGGCTGACATTGCGCGAACCGACCTGGACCCGACTCCACTATCCGCCGATCGCCTATCAGGAGATCTCGTATTTTTCGGCGCCACGCACGACGCCCGGACTCAAGTCCATTGACGAGGTGGATCCAAAGCTCCTTGCCACCTACGAGAAGCTGGGCGTACCGCTGCACGAACGGGCCCGGCTCGCCGGTGTCGCCGTAGATGCGGTGTTTGACAGTGTTTCCGTCACTACCACCTTCAGGGACAAGCTGGCTGCTGTCGGCGTGATCTTCTGTTCCTTCTCGGAAGCAGCCCGCGAACATCCTGCACTGGTACGGCAATACCTTGGTACGGTCGTGCCCTACCGCGACAACTATTTTGCCGCGCTCAATTCCGCAGTGTTCACCGATGGCTCATTTGTCTATATCCCGAAGGGCGTGCGCTGCCCGATGGAGCTGTCGACCTACTTCCGGATCAACCAGGCCAAGACCGGCCAGTTCGAACGCACCCTGATCATTGCCGAGGAAGGCAGCCATGTCAGTTATCTGGAGGGCTGCACGGCGCCACAGCGCGACGAAAACCAGCTGCATGCAGCGGTCGTCGAACTGGTCGCGCTCAAGGATGCGACCATCAAGTACTCGACGGTCCAGAACTGGTACCCCGGTGACGAGGAAGGCCGCGGCGGCATCTATAACTTCGTCACCAAACGCGGTGACTGCCGTGGCGCCAACTCGAAGATCTCATGGACCCAGGTCGAGGCCGGCTCGGCCATCACCTGGAAGTATCCGAGCTGTATCCTGCGTGGCGAGAATTCCGTGGGCGAATTCTACTCAGTCGCCGTCACCAACAATCTGCAGCAGGCGGATACCGGCACCAAGATGATTCACATCGGTCGCAACACGCGCAGCACGATCGTATCCAAGGGTATCGCTGCGGGGCGTTCGCAGAGCGCCTACCGGGGACTTGTCAAAGTCCTGCCGACTGCCGACGGTGCGCGCAACTTCACGCAGTGCGATTCGCTGCTGATGGGCAGTCGCTCGGCGGCGCACACATACCCCTATATGGAAGTACGTCACCCCGGCGCAATCGTCGAACACGAAGCGACCACCTCGAAGATCGGCGATGACCAGCTGTTTTATTGCCGGCAGCGCGGACTGTCGCAGGAAGACGCGGTAAACCTGATCGTCAATGGCTTCTGCAAACAGGTGTTCCGCGAATTGCCGATGGAATTCGCCGTAGAGGCACAGAATCTTCTCAATGTCAGCCTGGAGGGCGCGGTCGGCTAACCGGCTGCGTTTATCGCTTGCAAGCAGCACCGCTACTGACTGTCACCGACCTGCGAGTCACTGTCGCCGGCCGGGAGATCCTGACCGGCATGAACCTTGTGGTCCGCGCCGGCGAAGTTCACGCCATCATGGGACCGAACGGCTCAGGCAAGAGCACGCTGGCCCATGTACTGGCGGGACGTGATGGCTATACGATCACTTCCGGGTCGGTGATTTTCCGCGATCAGGATCTGCTTTCCATGGCCCCTGAGGAGCGGGCGCGCGCCGGCCTTTTTCTCGGTTTTCAGTACCCCGTGGAAGTTCCCGGTGTCAGCAATGTCTATCTGCTGCGAGCAGCCCTCAATGCCCGCCGAAAAGCCCGCGGCGAAGCCGAAATCGATGCCGCACAGTTTCTGCGTCTGGTCCGGGAGAAGGCCAGACTGATGCAGATGAACGAGAGCTTCCTCAATCGCGGTGTCAATGAAGGTTTTTCCGGCGGTGAGAAGAAGCGCAATGAGATTTTCCAGATGGCGGTGCTTGAACCAGTACTCGGCATACTCGACGAGACCGACTCGGGGCTGGACATCGATGCGCTGAAAGTGGTGGCCAACGGAGTCAACAGCCAGCGCAGTCCCGAGCGGGCATTCGTGCTCGTAACACACTATCAGCGCCTGCTGGATTACATACAGCCCGATTTCGTACACGTACTGGCCGGCGGAAAGATCATCCGGACCGGGGACAAGTCCCTGGCCCTGGAGCTTGAGGCCGAGGGTTACGATCACACCGTGGCCGCGGCAAAAAGTCAGACGCAGACAGCACGATGAATGTCGGGGTCAGTCCGATCTGGCGCGACGCCTGTCAGCGCAACAGGAATGCCATTCCGCAACTGGCCTGGCTGGCCGGATTGCGCGATTCGGCAGCCGGCCTGTTGGCCGAACGCGGCCTGCCCGACAGCAGTCAGGAAGAGTGGCGCTATACCAGTCTCAGCGACTACGCTCAGCGAGGATCGGCATTTCTTGCCGCAGAAGGCACAGCAGCAGATACGCCCCCTGCGTGGCCTGCAGTCGACGAGCCGGTGGGTCTGCCACAACTCATCTTGCGGGATGGCATCCTGGACATACCGGGGTCCGGGAGCCGGACTCTGCCTGGCGGCATCGAGGCCCACAGCCTGCGCCAGCTCAGTCCAGAGCTGCGCGCCCGTGCCACAGAACTGCTGGCCGGCAGCACCACTACCGACAGCATCCAGACATTGGCAGCACTCAATCTGGCGCTGCTCAGTGACGGTTTGTTTTTACGCACCACCGCAACTGCGGTCGATGTGCCCGCCCCACTGCACATACGCATAACAGGTAGCGGCATGGTTATGGCACAGCCACGCCTGCTGATTGATCTGGCGCCCGGCAGCCGACTGAACCTGATCATCGAGCATCACGGTACGGCCAACTCACTGGCCAATGTCGTCACACAGATCCGCTGCGGTGCGGGTTCGCGTCTTGATCTGCTGCGTATCCAGGATCTTCCGGCCGATGGCCTGCTGACTGAAATGACACAGATCGAACTGAGCCAGGACGCGACGCTGCGCCTGACCAGCCTGGATTTCGGTGGACAACTCGTGCGCCAGGATCTTTCGGTCGCGTTGAACGGTGCAGGTGCAGCGGCGAACATTCACGGCGCATTTGTCGTCGATGGCCGCCAGCATATCGACAATCACACCACCGTTGAACATCGGGCACCGGACACGAGCAGCCGGGAGATTTTCCATGGCCTGGCTGCGGGGCATGGCCGCGGCGTGTTCAATGGGCGGATCGTGGTACACCCCGGCGCCGTACGTACCGTATCCGCACTGAACAGTCGAAACCTGCTGCTCACCAGTACGGCCGAGATCGATACCAAGCCCGAGCTCGAGATCTTTACCGATGATGTCCGTTGCAGTCACGGTGCGACAACCGGCCAACTGGATGCGAACGCGCTGTTCTATCTGCGCACCCGCGGCCTCGGCACTGACGAAGCACGACAGGCACTGATCACCGCATTTCTGCACGCGACACTTGCGCTCATCACGCCGGAGGAAATCAGCATACGCATAGCCGCCCGGCTTCAGTCACGCCTCGC
>JBIJCV010000062.1:0-7918 GCA_044344525.1 Gammaproteobacteria bacterium
GGATCCGGCTGCCGACCACTACCGCATTCGGGAAGCGCAGCTTGTTGATGCCGTAATTGATCACGCGTTTTACGCCGGGAGCGAGCGGCTTGCTGTCGTCTACCAGGCCGCGCAGCAGCGGATACAGCGACAGCGTCAGGTAGCCGTGTGCAATGGTTTTGCCATACGGTGACTCGGTGGCGGCGCGGGCCGGGTCAGTGTGAATCCATTGCCGGTCACGGGTTGCATTGGCAAACGCATCGATCATCGTCTGGTCGACGGTGAGCCAGTCGCTGGCATGAATTTCCTGGCCGAGTTTCGACTGCAGGTCGGCAAGCGCTTGGGCGAGGGCCATGTAAGGAACTCCCTGATGAGATATGGCGGGGAACTGATGCAGTGCAAAGATGCTAGCAGACGTTGCCCGGATGTGCCGATCCGCTCCGCCACCGGACCGTGATGCCCCCTGTCGCAGGCTATAATCCGTTCCGATTCAGCTCTGCAAACCCCGCGTCCCGGGAGTCGCTCATGTCACGGATACTGATCGTTACCGCCCTTGCCCTGTGGCTTGGCGCCTGCAGCAGTCCACCGGTCAAGCCACCACCCGGCAGCGGCAGCAGCAGTGGTGGCAGCGGCAGCAGTGGGAGTACGCAGGGATCGGCGGGTTCACAGTCCGGATCGAGCGCGGGTTCCGGTGCGCAGGGCGGATCCCAGGCTGGTGCACAAGCCGGTTCACAGCCAGGTGCACAGTCAGGCACACAGGCCGGCACAACTGCCGGACAGGGTGCTGGCCAGTCGGCGGGCACAGGCAGTAAAGGTACGGCAGGTAGCGCCGGTAGCGCAGGTACGGCTGGTACAGCAGGTAGTGCAGGTAGTGCAGGCAGTGCCGGTACAGCCGGTACAGCGGGAAGCCCAGGAAGCCCGGGTGGCACGGCTGGTGCATCTGGCAGCGATGCCGAAGTGGCGTTCGAGAAATCACTAGGCGACTTTGACGGCGAAATCGGTGGCGAACGTGCCGCGATGGCGAAGGCCGGCACGGGCTCCGGTCGTGCGGCTGAAGGCCGCGAGTCTGGCGATTCTTCCGCAGTGAAGTCGGCTGGTCGCGGTATCGGTGTGGACGGGTCTGGCAGCGGTGCCGATCGATCTTCGGCGCAGGGCGGAAGCGCAGCCAGCGGCGGTGTCGATGGTGCCGGTATCGAGGGCGGTGTCCCGACCGGCACTGAGGCAGGCAGCCAGGCCGGCGCAGGCAAGAACCAGAGTGCCGGCAGCGGTGCGGAGTCGCCGTCTGCTGAAGCTGGCAAGGTGGCAAAGATCCCGGACGACATTCCCACCGACCTTTCGGCTGAAGACCAGGTTGCGCGGCAGATCCGCGAGGCGGCGCAGGCCGAGACGGATCCGAAGATCCGCGAGGCGCTCTGGAACGAATACCGCAAGCAGATGGGACTCAAGACAAAATGAGGATCGCTTTGCGTTCACCGACGGCACTGCTGTTGCTGCCTTTGCTCATCAGCGGCTGTTCGACCGCGCGCACCGTCGACTATCAGGAAGCCGAACTGGTCCGTGCGGCTGCCGAAGTGCCGGATACCGAGCGCCTGGATGTGGGCATCATCCTTTTCGATCCGGGTACCAGCGCCGACAGCCTGGCCGATGAGAAGAAGCTGATCTTTCCGGAAGTGCGCCAGGCCGAGGCGCGTTACATGCCATACCAGCTGAAGACCACTCTGGAGGCCAGCGGTTACTGGGGCTCGGTATGGGTGGTTCCGCAGCGTTCCGATGCGGTGGATCTGACCGTCACGGGCCGTATCGACCAGTCCAACGGGCTGGATGTCAGTGTGCACATCGGTGCCTGGGATGCCACCGGGCGCGAATGGCTGAACAAGGGCTATACGGTACGGGTACCCGAGAAGGCCTATTCGAAATACCGCGAGCCGGGGCAGGATCCATACCAGGTGCTCTACAACGAGATCGCCAACGATCTGCTGGCGGCGCGTCGCAAGATGTCGGCTGCCGAACTCCGCACGCTGCGCAACGTGGCTGAACTGCGCTACGGCGCGCAGCTGGTACCGGAAGCCTTTGCCGGATTGATCGAGCAGGACCGGGCAGGTATCTACAAGCTGCGACGTCTGCCGGCGGCCGATGATCCGATGGTCAGCCGCATGCAGGCGGTCCGCGAACGCGAGTACACGCTGGTCGATACGCTGAACGAGTACTACGCCAACCTCTATTACGAGATCGGCAAGCCCTATGAAGACTGGCGCAAGATGTCGCGCGAAGAGGTGATCCGCTATCAGGATCTGCGGCGTTCGGCGTTCGTGCGCGGCTCGGCTGGTGCCCTGGCGATTCTGGCGGCAATTCTCTACGAGGGTTCGGGTGGGGATAACAGCGCCATTACCATGACCGGGGTGATGGGTGGTATCGAAGGCATCAAGAGCGGGCTGGGCAAGAGCGCCGAGGCGAATATCAGTCGTGAGTCATTGAAGGAACTCGGTGGTTCCTTCAATGCCGAGGCGGAGCCACTGGTGGTGGAAATCGAGGGCCAGACGCGTCGCCTCACCGGTACGGCAGAAGAGCGTTATCAGGAGTGGCGCCGGCTGCTCCGCGAAATCTACTCCGCAGAAACCGGTACGCCCGGTGCCGGTGCTGCGGAAGCGGCAGTCATCAGTCCGCCAGCCGGGTAGTTTCCGCAGCGCATGTCAGAACTTGCAGCGGGTCTGATGCTGGCCGGGCGTTTCCGTCTGATCCGTTTGCTCGGTCGTGGCGGCAGCGCGGAAGTCTGGCTGAGTCAGGACACCGTACTTGCCACCGAGGTGGCGCTGAAGATCATTCAGACGGCTGATGCGGCATCGGCAAGCGGCCTTGCCGATGCCCTGCGTCTTGAGCTTCCGTCACTGCAGCGGCTCGTGCATCCCGGCATCGTGCGCGTCCATGCCGTGTATGCAGAGGGTGCCCGCTGCTGCATTTCCATGGAAGCGGTGATCGGTGCGGATCCCGCTGCGCTGCGCGGTGCGGCCTGGCAGCGCATCGTGGCGGCGGTCATCGGGGTGGTGGAAGCGCTGCAGTACGCGCATGCGCAGGGCGTGGTACACGGCGACCTGAAGGCGGCGAATCTGCTCTGTGACGCTGCAGGACACTGGCGGCTGAGTGATTTTCACACCGCGGCCTTTGCCGCTGAGGGTGCGGTATCGCTGTCGGCCGTGAGTCCGCAGCAGCTGGATGGCGCGCCGCCTGCAGTGAGTGATGACATCTATGCGCTCGGTGCACTGCTGTATGACCTGCTGTCGGGTGCGCCGCCCCTGCATCCAGGTATCACGCCAGCGCGGATCCGCAGTGAAGGTCCGGCCCGACTGGGCGTTGATGGTGCTGGTCAGCCGCTGCCGCTGGCACTGATCCAGCTCGTCGCTGCGCTGCTGCAGAAGTCGCCGGTGCGCCGGCCGGCCGGCATGGCTGCGGTGCGCGCCGTACTTGATGATGTGTTGCATGACAGTGATCCGCTTCCGGGGCGCGGTACTGTCGATGGCGCTGCAGCCACCGAGAGTTCGCCGGCAATGCGGCGCCTGCGTCGCGAGTCCGCTGGCTTGCCGGCCTGGCTGGTCTATGCCGGCGGCGTCGTGCTGCTCGCGGGTCTGGCTGGCGTGCTGTTTGTGCTGCCGAAGCTGGTCAGCGAACGTCCGGTGGTCCTTCCGCCGCCTCCGCCGGCAGTGGCTGCACCCGCGCCAGCTCCAGCGCCTGCACCGCCAACAGCAGAGCCGTCACCAGAACCAGAGGCGCCACCCGCAGCAGCCGTGGCTGATGCGCCATCGCAACCGCCGGTGAGCGCATCAGCACCGCCCGCAAGTGCAAAACCCCTGGCGCCTGCGGCCGATAACTCAGCGGTGATTTTCGAGCGTGCGCTGTCGCACGGGCTGACTGCTCTAGCAGCCGGACGGATGGCGGAGGCGCGGCAGGCCATCGATCGCGCAATCGAGCTGCGTCCGCAGGATCCAGGCGCACAGAGCGCGCTCGCACAACTGCTGGCGGAAGAACGCCGGGTTCGCCTTGCGAAACTGCAGGCAGAAGCACAGCAGCTGACTGCCGCCGAGCAGTGGCAGGCGGCTGTTGCGCGCTATGCAGCGATGCTGGACATCGATGCGAACCTGCAGGGGGCACGTAACGGTCTTGCCGAGGCGCAGGCACGCGCCAGCCTGAACCAGCAGCTCGAACAGGCGCTGGCGCGCGCCGATCGCTTCAATGATGATGCCGTCGCCGGTCCGGCGCGCCAGCTCGTCGCGCAGGCTTCCGCCGTGCCGGCACCAGGTCCGGTGCTGCGCGCACAGATCGAGCGGCTCAATGCGCAGCTGACACTTGCTGCGCAACCGGTCAGCGTCAGTTTTGAATCCGACAATCAGACCAGCGTGGTGATCTACAAGGTAGGTACGCTGGGCGTATTCAGCAGTCGTACGCTGGAACTGCGCCCAGGCCCCTATGTGGTGGTCGGTACGCGCGATGGTTACCGGGATGTCCGGCGCAACATCCGTGTCGATCCGGCCGGCAACATGCCGCCCGTGGTGATCCGCTGTGAGGAAGCGATTTGAGTCTTGCCATCGTCGTTCATGATGCCTCCGGTACGCGCAGCTTTGGCGCGGCCGATCTGCCGCTGCGCATAGGCACGGGTCCGGCTGCTGCGATCCGGTTGCCGGGGCCGGTCGCTGATCAGAGTCATGCATTGATCGGCCTGCTCGACGGCCGGCCTTTCCTGCAACCGACTGGTGCCCGGGTGACGGTCAACGAGGCACCGCTCACCGCCACCTGCTGGCTCGGCGATGGCGATGAAATCGGCATTGGCAGCGCCCGCATCCGCTGTGCCTTCGGCACTGATGTGCTGGAATTGCGGTTGCGCTTCAGCGGTGTGGATTACGACACGCTGCCGCCTGAGGAAGCAGCGGCGGACGCTGCAGAGTCTGCGACGGGTGCTTCATCACCGGTGGCACCGGTAGCCGTGCTGAAACGCCATGCCAGTCCGCGCTGGCGTATGCCGGTGATCTGGTCGGCCTTGCTGCTGCTCGCCATATGCGCGTTCTGGCTGTTGACCGCACGCGCGATCCTGATTACGACGGACCCGCCGGTGGCGGACATCGACGTGCAGGGCATCCCTGATCTGCGTTTTGGCGGCCGTTATCTGCTACGTCCCGGGCGTTATGCACTGCGCGCGAGCGCTGAAGGTTACGCCCCGGGGAGCCTCAGCATCGAGGTGACGGATGCACCCAGCCAGGATTTCAGCCTGCGTCTGGAGCGACTGCCGGGACAGCTGGTGCTCAGCACCAGACCAGCCGTGGTTGCTGAAGTCACGATCGATGGCCTGAGTGCAGGCCGCACGCCCACACCTGCCATCGACGTCAAGGCCGGCAGTCACAAGCTGCGTATCGCCGCGCCGCGCTACCAGCTCTGGGAGACCGAGCTGACCGTACAGGGTGGCGGCGTGATGCAGGCTCTTGAGGCGCGGCTCGTGCCGGACTGGGCTGAGGTCACGGTCAGCAGTGTGCCGGACGGTGCTGCCGTGTTTGTCGATGGGGTGTCGGCAGGGACTACGCCAGCACAATTGGAATTGCTGGCTGGCGAGCGCACGCTGACTTTCGAGAAGGACGGTTTCAAGACGCTCACGCGCCGGGTGAGCGCGGTTGCCAACCAGCCGCAGCAGCTCACAGCCCTGCAGCTGGAGCAGGCCGATGGCCTGGTGCGCATCATCAGCGAGCCGCCGGGTGCAACGGTGACAGTGGCCGGGCGCTATCGGGGCGTTACACCGCTGGAGACCGGTCTGCCCCCCGGACGCAGCTATGACGTAGCCCTGAGCAAACCCGGCTACGAAGCGGTTGCGCGCAGCGTGGATCTCAGCAGCAGCCGGGGCGCGACGCTGCGTGTGGAGCTGGTGGCGCGCATCGGTGTGATCCGTGTCAGCAGCGAGCCGGCCGATGCCGAGCTGCTGGTGGATGGCAAATCGCTGGGCACCGGGCCACGCGAACTGTCGCTGCCGGCGTTCGCTCATCGTTTCGAATTTCGCAAGCCAGGTTTCGCGCCGTATGTCGCCGAGCTGACGCCGCAGCCGGGCCAGCCGCAGGTGCTTGAAGCCAGACTGCTGACCCCGCAGCAGGCCGTGATCGCCGCCACACCGCGCAGCCTGAGAACTTCGCAGGGACTTGAACTGCGCCTGATCCAGCCGGGTGAACTGCGTATGGGTGCAGCGCGCCGCGAGCAGGGTCGGCGGGCGAACGAGACCGAGCGCGATGTGCGCCTGACGCGATCCTTCTATATGGGTACGCACGAGGTAACGAATAGCCAGTACCGCGCTTTTCAGCCCAGGCACACCTCAGGTGCGGAGAAGTACCAGCAGCTGGCGGCCGGCAGTCATCCGGTGGTCATGCTGAGCTGGCAGGAGGCTGCCGCCTACTGCAACTGGCTCAGCGATCAGGAGCAGCGTCCGCGGGCCTACGTGGACACCGCTGGCCAGCTGGCGCTGGCGGTGCCGATCACCACGGGCTACCGTCTGCCTACTGAAGCGGAGTGGGAGTGGGCGGCACGCTACAACGGTGGCGGCGGCAGTCGCCGCTATCCCTGGGGTGATGCGATGCCGCTGCCGGCCGGTGCCGGCAACTATGCCGATCGTACGGCACAGGGTGTGGTGGCAAACGTGCTGGCTGATTACAGCGACAGCTATACCGTCACGGCACCGGTTGGCAGCTTCAGCCCCAGTCCGCTCGGCCTGTTTGATCTGGGCGGCAATGCTGCGGAATGGGTCAATGACCGCTACACCGTCTATCCCTCCGGTGGACCACTGGCCGTCGATCCCACCGGGCCGGCGGATGGGCAGTATCATGTGATCCGCGGGTCAAGCTGGCGCCATAGTGGTATCAGCGAGCTGCGGCTGTCGTTCCGTGATTTCGGCGATGGTGGCCGTCTTGATGTCGGTTTCCGGATCGCACGCACGGCCGATGACAAAGAGCGATAAGCGCATGTTGGGCAACGTCTGGCGCACATTGCTGGTGATCGCACTGGGCCTCGGCCTGACCTGGGCTGCTGGCCAGATCGGCAGTGGTCCGCCCTCGCTGCTGAGTCTGGATGAAGCGGCACAACCTGCTGCGGCTGCGCCGACCAGCCCCGAGCCGATCAGGGAACTCTCTGCCGCCGAGGTCGAGGCCGAACTGAAAAACGTCGAAAAAGCGCTCAGCGGTGGCCCGGACCCCGGCGAGGCGGCGGCTGACAAGCCCCTGCCGGCCGATCTCGGTGTCGCCCTGCCTTCGGATATCTGACGCCTGCCGACCGGGAATTACGCCATGCAAAGAACCTTCTCTGCCGAGTTTGTCTTTCAGCTGTTTTCATTGCTGTTGTCCGTGCTGCTGGTGCATGCGGTGTATGTCACCGTGATCTGGCCGAACGCACAGGCAGTGATCGAGCAGAACCGGCAGATGGTGAAGCAGGATGCGGCCTATACGCCGCAGTATTCCTGGTACATCGTGCTCAAGGACTACGAGCAGGAATCCTGTTTCGTGCTCAGCCTCTGGGCGCTCTCGATCATGGGCTACAAGGCGCGCAATGTTGCCCGCGAGCGGCGGATCCTCGATCAGGAGCTGGTGCCGATCGCCGAAGGCATGCGGATCCTGCCCGAAGACACCCGCAACTACATCCGCCAGATCCAGTCGCTGCCGCCTGCTGATCAGGGCCTGTTGTTGCCGCGTGCGCTGCTCAATGCCCTGCAGCGCTTTGGCGCCACGCGCAATGTACAGGATGCATCGTCTTCGGCGCACACGGTGGTGATGTCCGGTGGTGAGCGGCTCGAAGCCGAGCTGTCCATGATCCGCTATATCCTCTGGGCGATTCCGTCGATCGGCTTCATCGGCACGGTGCGTGGTATCGGCGATGCGCTCAGTGTGGCCAACAAGGCGGTGGCCGGCGATATCAGTGGTGTTACCGA
>JBIJCV010000064.1:0-7849 GCA_044344525.1 Gammaproteobacteria bacterium
CTGAAGATCCGGTGATGGGGGCTGCAGCAATGAGTCCGCAGTACAGTGCACAGGCGCAATCGATGGGTCCCGTGTTCGTGCTGGGCATGGGCGGTACCGGCGCTGCCTGCGCCCGTTACTTTGCTGCCCGTGGTGTGAAGGCAGTGTTTGCCGATACACGCGCCATCCCGCCAGGACTGGCGGCAATCCGCGCCGCCATGCCGGCCGTGGAAACACATGCTGGCCAGATTCCGCTGAACCTTCCGCCGCACATCGCGCAGGTGGTGGTATCGCCCGGTGTGGATCTGCAGCTGCCGGTGCTGCAGGACGCCCGTCTGCGCGGCATTCCGGTGCTGAGTGATATCGACCTCTTTGTCGGCGAGGCACGTGCGCCGATCGTGGCTATCACCGGCTCGAACGGCAAGAGCACGGTGACCTCAATGCTCGGTCAGATGCTTGCGGCGGCTGGCATGCGGGTTGGTGTCGGCGGTAATCTCGGTACACCGGCACTCGACCTGCTCGATGCAGCGACAGAGGTCTATGTGCTCGAGCTGTCGAGCTTCCAGCTCGAACGCAGCCAACTGATCGATGCAGCAGCGGCAGTGCTGTTGAATGTTTCGCCGGATCACCTGGATATCCACGGTGATATGGCCGGTTACACCGCAGCCAAAGCCCGTGCCTATGCGCACTGCAAGGTGGCGGCAGTCAACCGCGATGAACCGGCACTGAAGAGTCTCGTCCCCGCCGGGATTCCGGTCATCAGCTTCGGGCTCGGCGCGCCATGCGACGGCGAGTTCGGCTTGCTGCAGCGGACAGATGGCAATTGGCTGGCATATGGCACGCAAGCGCTGTTGCCGGTGACGGAACTGCAACTGACCGGCCGCCACAACATCTCGAACGCACTCGCGGCGCTGGCGCTGGGTACCGCCATCGGACTGGAACCGGCGACACTGGTGCCCGGCCTGCGCAGCTATCAGCCACTGCCGCACCGGATGGCGGTGGTTGCGAGTCAGGATGGCGTGACCTGGATCGACGACTCGAAGGCCACCAACGTCGGCGCGGCTGTTGCGAGCATCAGCAGCCTGGATGGCCCGCTGGTGCTGATCGCCGGTGGCGACGGCAAGGGCGCAAGCTTTGCGCTGCTTGCCGAGGCCTTGCGTGGCCGGGAGTGCGTGGCGGTACTGCTGGGTCGCGATCGTGAACTGCTGGCGACAGCGCTGCAGGGCGTGTGTCCGTTCAGGCGCGTTGCCGACATGCAGGCAGCAGTGCGTGAGGCGCGTGCAGTGGCGAGTGGCGGCTGGACAGTGCTGCTTGCACCGGCGTGCAGCAGCCTCGATATGTACCGTGACTACGGCGCACGGGGCGATGCCTTTCGTGCCGCGGTGCTCGGCCTGCAGGAGGGTCCGGCATGAGCGCAATACATACCGCTGTGCCTGGCCCGAATCGTCCCGATCCGGTCTTGCTCAGTGTGGTCGGCATCCTGCTGGCCATTGGTCTGCTGATGGTGGCCTCGGCCTCCATTGCGCTCGGTGACCGTCAGCACGGCAACGCTTTCTATTTCTTTGAGCGGCAAATCCTGGCGGCCGTGATGGGTCTCGCCGCCGCCTGGTGCATGGCAAAAATTCCAACGCGGGTGTGGCAGAGCTGCGCCCCGTGGCTGGCCGGTGCCGCCATTCTGCTGCTGATCATGGTGCTGCTGCCGGGCCTTGGCCGCACCGCCAATGGCAGCACGCGCTGGCTGAACATCGCCGGCATCAACATCATGCAGGTCAGCGAACCGGTTCGCCTGATGCTGCTGGTCTATGTCGCGGACTATGCGGTGCGACGCAATCAGGAGATCCGCAGCAGTTTCTTCGGTTTTGCCAAACCGCTGGTGCTGGTCGGTGTGGCCGCAGCGCTGCTGCTTGCGCAGCCGGATTTCGGTTCGGCAGTTCTGCTCATCGGCATTTCATTCACGATCATGTTCCTGGCGGGTGCCCGCCTGCGGGATGTAGGTCTTACGCTGGGGCCGGTTGTGCTCGGCTTTGCGGCCTTGGCCAAGTTCTCGCCGTACCGCATGAAGCGCCTCACCGGGTTCTGGGATCCATGGGCCGACCCCTACGGCGACGGCTTTCAGCTCACCCAGTCACTGATCGCCATCGGCAGCGGCGAGTGGACCGGACTCGGCCTGGGCGCCAGTGTGCAGAAACTGTTTTATCTGCCGGAGGCGCATACGGACTTCATCTTCGCCGTGATTGCCGAAGAGTTCGGCCTGCTCGGCAGTCTGGTGATGATCCTGCTGTATGTACTGCTGATCTGGCGGGCTTTTGTGATCGCACGGGCTGCCGCCACTCGTGAGCAATTCTTCCAGGCGTATATCGCCTTCGGGCTGGGTGTCTGGCTGGCGCTGCAGGCGGCCATCAATCTCGGCGTGAACATGGGCGTGCTGCCCACCAAAGGGCTGACGCTGCCACTGGTGAGTTATGGCCGCAGCAGCCTGCTGGTGACGCTGGCTGCGCTTGGCCTGCTGCTGCGTATCGATATGGAGAACCGGGGCATTGCAGGTGCCGCACGGCGTCGGGTCAACGGGCGGGTGGCACGATGAAATCCGCACCCATCCTGATCATGGCAGGCGGCACCGGCGGGCATGTTTTTCCGGCCCTCGCCGTGGCGCGCGCGCTGCGTGAACGGAATGAGCAGGTGGTGTGGCTGGGTACAACGCTCGGCATCGAGGCGCGGCTGGTGCCTGCCGAGGGCATTGAACTGGAGTGCGTGCGCGTAAAGGGCCTGCGTCGCCGTGGTCTCTCTGCCTGGCTGATTGCGCCGCTGCAGATCGTGCTGGCGGTGTTTGAAGCGCTGCGCATCCTGCGTCGCCGCCGTCCGAAGCTGGTGTTGGGCATGGGCGGCTACACGGCGGGACCGGGCGGTCTGGCCAGTTGGCTGCTGCGTATACCACTCATCATCCATGAACAGAATGCTGTCGCGGGTCTTACTAATCGTCTTCTGGCAAAGTTTGCCCGGGAAGTGCTTGAAGCCTTCCCGGGCAGTTTTTCTGCCGGTATCAAGACCCGTCTGACAGGCAATCCGGTCCGCCACGACATCGCGGCACTGCCAGCGCCGGATGTGCGCCTGCGCGGGCGATCGGGTCCGTTGCGCCTGCTGGTGCTCGGTGGCAGCCAGGGCGCACAGGCTCTCAACGCAGCAGTTGCTCCAGCGGTGGCGTTGCTGCCCGCAGCCCAGCGCCCCGAGATCCGTCATCAGACCGGCGAGAATACCTACGGCATCGCGGAGGTCGCCTATCGCCGCGTGAGTGTAGAAGCCCGGCTGCAGCCCTTTATCGCCGACATGGCCGAAGCCTACGGCTGGGCAGACCTCGTGATTGCCCGCTCGGGTGCATTGACGGTCGCGGAACTGGCAGCGGCGGGGGTCGGCGCGATCCTCGTACCGTACCCGGCGGCGGTCGACGATCATCAGACCCGGAATGCGAACTATCTGGTCAAGGCGGGTGCCGCCACACTGATCCCGCAGGACGAACTCAGTCCCGAGCGCCTCGCTGCGGAGCTACAGCAGCGCATCGCTGATCCGGCGCTGGTGCTGAAACAGGCACAACTGGCCCGTGCGCAGGCAATGCCCGCAGCCACCACCGACATCGTCACGCGCTGTCTGGCCGGGAGTCGCGCCGATGCGTGACCGCATGCGCCGGATCAATCGCATACATCTGGTCGGGATCGGCGGCGTCGGCATGGGTGGCATCGCCGAGGTGCTGCTCAACCTCGGTTATGCCGTGCAAGGCTCCGACCAGCGTGAGTCGGCTGTCACCCGCCGGCTTACCCGGCTTGGCGCACTCGTGCATATCGGCCACCGCGCAGAGAACGTCGCTGACGCCGATGTGGTGGTGATCTCCAGTGCGGTCGCTGCCGACAACCCGGAAGTGATGACCGCACGGGCCAACCGCAAGCCGGTAGTCCAGCGTGCCGAGATGCTGGCTGAACTGATGCGTTTCCGGCATGCGATCGCAGTCTCCGGCAGCCACGGCAAGACCACGACCACGAGTCTGATTGCGAGTGTGCTGGCCGAGGCGGGTCAGGATCCGACCTTTGTCATCGGCGGGCGACTCAAGAGCGCCGACTCGAACGGTCGACTCGGCGCCGGCCGCTATCTGGTTGCCGAAGCCGATGAGAGCGATGCGTCGTTCATTCACCTGCAGCCGATGGTGGCGGTGGTCACCAACATCGGCAACGATCATCTGGGCACTTACGGCGGCGATATCGAACGCCTGCGCCAGACCTTCGTCGAGTTCCTGCACAATCTGCCGTTCTATGGCCTGGCGGTGGTCTGCATTGATGATCCCGGTGTGCGCGCCATCCTGCCGGCCCTGCATCGCGCCACCCTGACCTATGGTTTCTCGCCGGAGGCCGATGTGCGCGCCGAAAATCTGGTTCGCGAAGGTCTGCGTTCCCGCTTTACCGTCGTGCGCCCGGCGCCGGCGCCGCCCTTGCAGGTGGTGCTCAATCTGCCCGGCCGGCACAACGTCCTGAATGCGCTTGCCGCGGTTGCGATTGCCTGTGATCTCGAACTCGACGATGCGGCCTGTCAGCAGGCGCTGGCGAGCTTTGAGGGCGTGGACCGCCGCCTGCAGATGCTTGGCGACATCGTGATCGGCGGGCATCGGGCCACGCTGGTTGATGACTACGGTCATCATCCGACGGAAATCGCCGCCACCATCGAGGCGGCGCGCCAGGCCTGGCCTGAACGCCGGCTGGTGGTGGCCTTCCAGCCACACCGCTACACCCGAACACGCGATCTGCTCGATGATTTTGCCGAGGCGCTGTCGGCAGCCGACCGCCTGCTCGTCACCGAGGTCTATGCAGCTGGCGAGACGCCGATCGCCAATGCAGACGGCCGGGCGATCTGTCGGGCGATCCGCAGTCGCGGACAGATCGAGCCGGTATTCGTGCCGCATATCGATGAACTGAACGATCTGCTGGCCGGCGTACTGGAATCCGGTGATGTGCTGCTGACGCTTGGTGCCGGCAACATCGGTGCAATGGCGCTGCAGCTTCGCGATCTGCATGGTGATCCGGCCACGTTGCATGCGGGTGGTGCGACGTGATGACGATGAAGAGTGAAGCTCCGGGAAAGATGTTGCGCGACGAGTTGATGTCGAAACATACAACATGGCGAGTCGGCGGACCCGCAGACGTGTATTATGCGCCGCGTTGTCGCGCTGAACTTCTCACTTTTTTTCGCGGTCTTGATGCGAGCACGCCGGTTTACTGGGTTGGTTTCGGAAGCAACCTCCTTGTCAGGGATGGTGGCCTGCGCGGTGTTGTCATCGCGACCAGCCGGGCACTTGGCGAGCTGCGCAATCTCGGTGGCGGTGTCATCGAAGCGGAAGCCGGTGTGCCGTGTACGGTCGTGGCCCGGCAGTGCGGTCGCTGGCAGCTTGGTCCGGCGGAATTTTTTGCCGGCATTCCCGGCAGTGTGGGCGGGGCGCTGCGGATGAATGCGGGTGCCTTTGGCGGAGAGACCTGGAACAGTGTCATCGAAGTCGATGTGGTCGACCGGCGCGGCACCGTGCATACCCGCCGCCGCGACGCCTACGAAACCGGCTACCGACATGTACGCAAGCCGGCCGACGAATGGTTCCTCGCTGCCCGCATGCAGTTTGCAGAGAACTACCAGGCCGCCGAGACGCGCATGCGTACGCTGATCGCCGAGCGCAAGGCCAGTCAGCCCCTCGGACAGCCGAGCTGCGGTTCGGTGTTCAAGAATCCCCGCGGCGATCATGCGGCCCGGCTCATCGAAACAGCCGGCCTCAAGGGAGTCCGGGTCGGCGGGGCGCAGGTCTCGGCCAAGCATGCGAATTTCATCATCAATACTGGTGGCGCGACGGCGGCCGACATCGAAACCCTGATCCTGCAGGTGCAGTCCACGGTCGAGAGCCGGCATGGCGTGCGACTTGAAACCGAAGTGCAGATCATCGGTGAGCCGGCTGTGGCCGCCGGGGCGGAGGGGGTTTGAGAATGGCACCCGGCACCGCCCGCTACCCGCGCATCACGGATCCGGCCGCCTTCGGCCGGGTCGTCGTGCTGATGGGTGGCGACTCTGCCGAGCGCGAGATCTCGTTGCTCACCGGGCAGGCAGTCCTTCAGGCACTCCTTAATAAGGGTGTGGCTGCCGAGCCGCTGGATGCCAGTGGGCGCGAGCTCGCTGCCCGACTGACCAGCGGTGGTTACGACCGGGTGTGGATCGCGCTGCATGGCCGCGGCGGTGAGGATGGCACCCTGCAGGGACTGCTGTCCTTCCTCGGCCTGCCGTTCACCGGTTCCGGTGTGCTGGGTTCGGCGATCAGCATGGACAAGCTGCGCACCAAGCGCCTCTTGCAGGGCGCCGGTCTGCCCACGCCGCGTTACTGCGTCATCCGCAATGAAGCTGATCTGGCCGAGGCAGCCGGGCAGCTTGGCCTGCCGCTGATGGTCAAGCCGTCGGCCGAAGGTTCCAGCATCGGCATGAGCAAGGTCAGCCGCATCGAGCAGCTGGCGCAGGCCTGGCAGCTCGCTGCCGGTTTCAACTGCGATGTATTTGCCGAGGAGTGGGTGGCCGGACCGGAGTACACGGCCGCCGTGTTGCACGACGAAGTCCTGCCGCTGATCCGCATCCAGACCGATGGTGTCTTCTATGACTACCAGGCCAAGTACTTCAGCGATGACACCCGTTACCTCTGCCCCTGCGGTCTGCTCCCTGCGCAGGAGCGTGAACTTGCTGAAGTGGCCCGGGCGGCCTTCGCAGCGGTTGGTGCCGAAGGCTGGGGACGGGTAGACATCATGGTTGCGGAGCAGGTCGGCCCGCTGGTCCTCGAGATCAATACGGTGCCGGGCATGACCAGTCACAGCCTGGTGCCGATGGCCGCGGCGGCGGCCGGTACCGGTTTCGACGATCTGGTCTGGCGGATTCTGGAGACCAGTTTCAGTCCGGTTGCGGAGGTATCGCAATGAGCCTGGTCAGTCGCCGTAACCGCAAGCGTCGTGAAGAGCCACGCATCAAACTCCCGGTCATTCCCTGGATGCGCATCACGAGCCTTGTGGGTGTGCTGCTGCTGGCCGGTGGTGCCGTATTCGCTGGTCGCTGGCTGCTCAACCGTCCGGTCGAGCACGTGGTCATCAATGGCGAATTCGAGCGCGTCTCGGCCGATCGCCTCGAATCGCTGCTGCGTCCCTATATGGGCCAGGGTTTTCTTGCCACGCCGCTGGACGTGGTTCAGCAGCAGCTGGCATCGGTGCCCTGGGTTGCCAGCGCGCGGGTGAGCCGCAAGTGGCCAGGCACGCTGGATGTCACGGTTACCGAGGAGCAGCCGGCTGCCCGCTGGGGTGAGCGTGGTCTGCTCAATCCGCAGGGGCGCCTGTTTGTCCGTCAGGCTGACCATATTCCAGCCGGACTCCCGCAGCTCAACGGGCCGGTGGGCACGGAAGCCGAGGTCGCTGCGCGCTACGTTGCCATCCAGGAACAGCTCGTGCATCGCGGACTTGCACTGGCCGCCCTTGAACTGGACAAACGCGGTGCATGGTCGCTGCGTCTGAGTAACGGCATCGAGGTGCGGCTTGGATCACAGGATGTTGATATTCGTCTGGAGCGCTTCTTCTCGGCGCTGGATTCAGTCGTCGCTGCGGTTGCAGCTGACGTGAGCTACGTCGATATGCGTTACACCAACGGTTTTGCCGTGGGCTGGAAACACGCGCCTGCAGCCGGGGAAAAGTTGCCCAATGTCTAGGAAGGACGACAAGCACATCATCGTCGGTCTCGACATCGGGACCTCGAAGGTCGTTGCGATTGTCGGTGAGCTGCAGGCTGATGGCCAGATCGAAGTGATCGGTTTCGGCATGCATCCGTC
>JBIJCV010000065.1:0-7845 GCA_044344525.1 Gammaproteobacteria bacterium
ACCCGGCCGCTGACCCATCTTCATCCACGGCAACCAGTCGGACGTCGCCTGATAAAAGTACTCGGTCGGTACCGAGGCCAGCGCCGGATCCAGCACGTCGCGCAGATTCGATTTCATGGTGGTAATCGAAGAAACATTGATCGGTGTTTTCGGCGTCTCGTCCGGGAACTGTTTGATGTCCAGCCACTGGGGAATTCCCCAGATGTACATCTCCTTGATCATCCACAGGTCGTCGCCGGCCCGCCGCCAGCGTTGATGGAAGGGCTCGGTCTTTTCCTCGAACGGTGTAGGCAGGCCAATGAGTCTGGGCTGACGCTCCGCGCTGTACTCGAAGGTCACCGGTCCTTCGCGGTAGTGGAACGGCTGAACCTTGTCGCCGGTTATGGGGTTGACGACCTCCTCGACGATCTCGTCGCTTTCCACGTCGCGATAAACACTGGCTTCCCAGTCGGTCACATGCCAGGTGTACGCGGCCAGCCGCTGCGTACGCCGCAGGATGACCGTTTCAACGTTGATGATCGGCCGGATGGGCTCGCCTGGCATGGCGAGATCAAGTCCGCCGGTAAACCAGAAGTACACATCCTGGGACTCCAGGCTGGCGCGCATCTTCATCCACGCCGTCAGATTGTCTACGGGCTGGTCCATATCCAGTTGCAGCGGCACCGACGGCAGCAGTGGTGCGGCAGGCAAGGCACCGGCCACAGCACTGCCGCCCAGTACGCCGAGCATTGCCCGGCGATCGATCAGACGTGTCTTTTCGCCAGCCATTTGGATCCCCTGTCAGCCACAACGAAACAATGCGCGATTCTAATGGACTCCACCAACCAGCGGCCACCTGCGTTCGCCGGCCATTTCGCGCCTTGCAGCCCCACGGTGTAGCATCAGCGCATCAAACAGCCGTGGCCAGGAAGGCGAGACATGCAGAACAATTCAGGCATCAGCCGCCGCACAATCCTCAAGGGCATCAGCGCGATACCGGTCGCTGCGGCGCTGGGACCAGTGCACGCCAGGAACCGGGCGAAGGTCATCGTCATCGGTGCCGGGCTTTCCGGCCTGAATGCGGCACTGCTGCTCGAGGAGCAGGGTATCGACGTACAGGTTATCGAAGGCCGGAACCGCGTCGGTGGCCGGATCCTCTCCCACCGCAATGTGAACGGCAATCCCGAATCCGGCGGAACCTCGTTCGGCCCTGGTTACGCGCGGCTGATGGATGCCTGCAAGCGATTCAAGGTCGGGCTCATCGATGTCACACCGATCGTGCCCTTCTTCAATGATCGGGAGCTGGTTCTGGACGGCAAACTGATTCCGAAAGCCGACTGG
This sequence comes from Gammaproteobacteria bacterium, assembly GCA_044344525.1. Taxonomy (GTDB): domain Bacteria; phylum Pseudomonadota; class Gammaproteobacteria; order Steroidobacterales; genus SHZI01. The sequence continues at coordinate 1,321 of JBIJCV010000065.1, forward strand.
CCGACGCATCCGAAAAACCCGTTTCCGGACGGCATGAAGCAACTGCCGCCCTGGGCCTACCTGATGCCGATCATCGGCAAGAACAACCCGCTCAAGACGGGCGATGCATGGCTCGACCCGGCGAACGCCAGATACGACATCTCGCTGCATGCCTGGCTGGTCAGCCTGGGTGTGTCCGAGGAGATCATCGATCTGTGCTGGAACAACAATCCGAATCACGGCACCACCGCCCATGACGTGTCGGCGATGATGGTGCTGTTCGGCCACACCTTCGCGATGATACAGGCGCAACTCGGCGGCAAGACCTTCGGCTACACGGCCACGGGCGGCAACCAGTCAATTCCGGAGGCCATGGCCGGTGGCCTGAAAAAACCGGTGATTTTCGACCGCAATGTCATTGGTATCCGCACCGTTGCTTCCGGGGCTGAAGTGCACTGCGCCGACGGCACGGTCTACAAGGCGGATCACGTGATCTGTTCCATGCCGATGTCGGTACTCCGGCGCGTGCATATCGATCCGCTGATTGGCGGCAAACAGGGTCTGGCCATCAACACGCTCGGCTCCCAGCCGGTCAACATGGTGCACCTCAACATCAAGCGGCCCTTCTGGGAAGAAGATAGCCGCAACCCGAACATCTTCAGCAATGGCCTTGCCGGCATGGTGGTCGCCGAGCGCAAAGGCAAGACACCGCAGGACATCAGCAGTCTCACCATCTGGATCCGTGGACGGAACGCCACCTGGATGGACACCATGGACGAAAAGGCGGCGGTGGCAGCCATCATGGATGATTTCCACAAGGTGCGTCCGGCAGCCCAGGGCAAGGTCGAAGTCGCCGCCTATCACTCCTGGTATCGCGATCCCTTCTCCGCTGGTGACTGGGCCCTCTGGGCGCCAGGCCAGGTCAGTGCCTTTGCCAGTGCAGTCGGCAATGCCCATGGCCGGATACATTTCTGCGGCGAGCACACCGCCGTATCCAATCGCGGCATGGAAGGTGCGATGGAATCCGGCGAACGCGCTGCTTTCGAGGTGCTGGGGTTGAGCTGATCGCCGCTGCCCGGTACGCCCTTTCCGTTATTCAGGATTCTCAGCATGTCCACACTCATCCGCCCGTTCCGGGCGCTGCGGCCAGTGCCAGAACAGGCCGCTGCTGTCGCCGCGCCACCCTACGACGTACTCAACACCGAGGAGGCGCGCGCACGCGCCGCCGGCCGGCCCTTCAGTTTCCTGCATATTTCCAAGCCCGAAATCGATTTGCCGGAAGGCACCGATCCGTATGCAGCCGAGGTCTATGCCAAAGGCACCGGGAATCTGCATCGACTCATCGAGGCCGGCGTACTCATTCGCGACCGCAAACCCTGCTACTACATCTACCGGCTGCGCATGGGCGAGCACATACAGACCGGCATCGCCTGTGTCGGCAGCGTCGCGGAGTACGACCGCAACCGGATCCGCAAACACGAGTTCACCCGTCCCGACAAGGAAGACGACCGGGTACGCCAGATCAGCGCGCTGAATGCGCAGACCGGGCCGGTACTGCTCGCCTATCGTGCCAACGCGGCACTGGGTGCAATCATCGCCAGCGCCACACAAGGCGCACCGACATACGATGTGGTGGCCGATGATGGCGTCGGGCACACGCTATGGGTGCTGGACGATGAGTTGTCGATCCGGCGGATCACGCAGATCGTGGCCGCGATGCCCGCTCTGTATATCGCCGATGGCCATCACCGCTCGGCATCGGCCTCACGCGTCGCTGCACAACGCGCGGCAGCGAATCCACGCCATGCCGGCGACGAGGACTACAACTACTTCCTGTGTGTGGCCTTTCCACACGACGAAATGCGCATCCTCGACTACAACCGGCTGGTCAGGGACCTGCACGGTCAGAGCCCGAAGGATTTCCTTGCCCGTATCAGCAAGCAGTTCAAGGTCACACCCGTTGAAGGACAGGCGCGGCCCGGCCGTGCGGGGCAATTCGGCCTGTATCTGGACAAGCGCTGGTACCGGCTCGACATCAAACCAGAACTCATTCCGGCCGACCCCGTCGCCAGCCTGGACGTGAGCCTGCTGCAGGATCAGCTGCTGGCACCCGTGCTCGGCATCGGCGATCCGCGCCGCGACAAGCGCATCGACTTCGTCGGCGGCATCCGCGGCCTGTCAGAACTCGAACGCCGGGTCGACAGCGGCGAGATGGCCGTGGCCTTTGCCCTGTTCCCCACCAGCCTTGAGGCGCTGATGGCAGTGGCCGATGCCAATCAGGTCATGCCGCCGAAATCGACCTGGTTCGAACCCAAGCTGGCTGATGGGCTCCTGTCCCACCTGCTCGACTGAGCCAGGTCCTCACCCCAGCAACAGGGCATCAACCTCGGCTTCGGCAGCCAACCAGTCAGTGAGGTCATCGCCGGCCATGAAACCGCGCTGCTCGGCCTTGAAGTAGGCAGCCTCGGCAATCATCTGGAAGCGTTCTTCAGGACTGATGCAAGGCGCTGGTTCTGGTGACTTTTTAGCGGTCTGACGAACCGCAGCCGGAGTCTGGACAACGACCCCGGCGATCTTGCCCAAGGCGGTGCGCGATGCAGTCCCTGCCCCGGTTACAACCTCTGCGGTACTCATTTCAGGAGTCCTCCATGGATAAACCATACCGTTCACCTTCACATAGTCCAGCCCACGGCGCGCCGATGCCTTAACCTAAGACAGCTTTTGCAGTGGAGTGCAGGTATTGGCACGAAGCGCATTGCCCGCCAACGTGACCCCCAGCCCGGCCCTGATTACCCGGCTGCAACGGTTTATGGCGCTCAGCCCCGCCGAACTTGTCAGTCTGCAGTCGCTGGCCCGACCGCTCCGCAAAGCTGAAGCACATGAAGACCTCATAACGATTGGGCATGCAGGCAGTACCGCGATACTGATGCATCAGGGCTGGGCCATCTGTCACCGCACTCTCGATGATGGCCGCCGCCAGATCCTCGATTTCGTCATTCCCGGTGATTTCTGCGACCCGAGTGTTTTCGTCACGCCGATAGCCGGGTTCAGCCTGACGACCATCACGCGCTGCATATATACGCCAGTGGCTGGCAGCGCCCTGCTCGACCTGATTGCGGGCTCACCGCGCATCGGTGCAATGCTGTGGTGGCTGGAAGCGCAGGAGCAATCACTGCTGCGCGATCATCTGCTTGCGCTCGGCCGGATGAATGCCGAGGAGCGCCTGGCACGCCTGATCTGTGAACTCTGGTCGCGCATGCAAGACGTGGGACTCGATGTGGCTGACGGATTTGAATGGCCCGTCAACCAGGAGGTGATCGCCGACGCAACCGGCCTCAGCGTGGTGCACGTCAACCGTACCCTGCACCGACTGGAACACGCGGGCACCATCCAGCGCAGCGGTCACGTCTATCACGTCCGCAATCCCGAACAACTCCGGCGGATTGCCCATACCGCAAAGGCGACTGCCGGACGCACACACCTGCACGCCGATATCGCGGCACGCCTGAGCCGCCCGTCCTAGAGGTATTTCTCCATCGGGAACAGGCGAAAGAAACCGGACTTGAAACGCAGCCAGACCCCGGTCATCGGCTCATGCGTGGCGATTACCGGTCCGGAACCTGTTTCAGTGTGCCACTCAAGACCGCCAGATGCCCGGCGCAGCACCTGCCAGCTGCTGTCTGGCGCCATCAATTCCACAATGGATTCGGCAATCTGCCCGGCAAGTGCCGGGCTGTCGATGATCAGTGCAGTTTCAGAATTGAGGTAGGTCGAACGCAGATTGATATTGAATGAGCCCACATAAACAATGCGCCGGTCCACTACCAGCGACTTCGAATGCAGGGCAAAATCACGATCATCCGCGCAGCCGCCTGCAGTCACAACCAGCCGCTTGCACGCACCGGCATCCGGACGCAGCTCAAACACTTCCATACCACTATCAAGCATCTCGCGGCGAGACCGCGCATAACCGGAGTGGTTGGTGACCAGATCATTCGATGCCAGCGAATTGGTCAGCGCATGGATACTGACGCCACGCGCCTTGAGCTGGCGGGTTTCGGTAAAGGTATCTGCATCGAGAATCAGATAAGCGGACTCGATCAGAATCTCGCGCTGTGCAGACATGGCCAGCGCACGCAGGGCCATGGCCACAGCCTGCGGCCGCGACGAATCAGCCATGCCCTCCTGATCCGGTGGCAGATCGAAAACCAGCCGCACCGGCGCCCAGAGCAGGCGGGACAGCAACCCGGCGACGTATGTACTGCGCTCTGGCCGGATTTCGGGCAGCGCATGGCCCAGCCGGCGCAACTCCTCCGCCGCGTTATCCATCTGGATACGCGCGGTCTGGAGTTGCTCCGGACGCGATGAATCCCTGGCCGCCAGCGTACTCACCAGTTGTGTCCACCGACTTGTCCAGAAAGCATCAAAGCCGGCCACCACCTCGGCGACTACCGGTCCCGCAGCCAGAATGTCCCGGTCACGGAAATTCTTGGCCGGATCAAGATCAAAGTACTCGTTGCCGATATTCCTGCCGCCGACGATGGTGACGGCGCGGTCAACGGTAAACGACTTGTTGTGCATGCGCCGGTTGAGCCGGCTGAACTCACGGACAAAGCCAAACAGGCGTGGGATTCCCGACCGCGATGCGGTCGGGTTATAGACCCGGATTTCAACCAGCGGATGCTGATCGAGTGCAGCGAGCGGTGCATCACGGCCAGCGATGTTGATGTCATCGAGCAGAATCCGTACCCGCACGCCGCGGTCGGCCGCGGCCAGCAGTCGCGCTGCCATATAGCGTCCGGAGGCATCTGAATTCCAGATGTAGTACTGGGCGTCTATCGTATGGACAGCGGCATCGATCAGGGCATCGCGTTCGTCCAGGGCCGCGCGGCCGGTATCCACCAGCAGTACCCCGGAAGTGCCGGGATGCTCTGCGGACGCGGCCTGGACTGCACTGCCGAGCGGAGCCTCGGAATCGAGGCCCGATGATGCGTATACCGGCAGCCAGGCTTGCAACGCGATCAGCAGCACCGGCAGGCATCCGGCCCCCCACAGGATGCGAAGATGGTTTAAAGTCTTGCTACAAATCGGCATCGGGAGCTTTCACCATGGCTAAATCCAGAGACATAGGCAGTTATATCGAAATCGGCATCATCGCGATATTGGCGATCGCGGCTCTGGCCGGCATCATCCGCTTCATCATTCTTGCCGAGATCTTCTGACTCGGGGATTACAGCAAGAAGGGCTGATTCGGCAATTCGTTGCGGTTACCGGATGCCGCCGGGAAGTTCGCCACGGCCAGTTCGCTCAGTTGTGCGATAGCCCGCAATGACCCCGGGCCATAATCGCCGTTGCGGAATGCAGCCGACATCCCGCTGCAGATATCCACCCACACCGGCTCGGCACAGCGCTCAGTAAAGCCCCGGTCGGCAACGATCTCGATATCGCGCTCGGCCAGCAACACATAGACGAGTATCCCGGTGTGGGCGACCGTGTCGCCAACGCCGAGACGGGAATACATTTCCTGCGCCCGCTCCCGGCAACTGATGCCGCGCCACAGATGACCAACCGGTAAAGCTGTCTCGACGGCAAAGCGGATCTCCGCCTGGTGCTGCTGCTCGGATGCGGTGATCGCCGCATCGATGGCGGCCAGCACCTCGGCCGGGAAACAGCGCCGCAGCGTGAAATGCGTGGTGGTGAGATGACTAAGCCAGCGTTTTATCATCAGCCAGATCCCTGCCTACCAGCGTCCCGAGGCGCCACCGCCCCCGAAGCCGCCGCCACCGCCGCCGAAACCCCCACCGCCACCACCAAAGCTGCCGCCGCCGAAACCGCCGCGCGAATGACTCGCCCAGCGCCCGGCCCGACCAGCCGGCGCCAGGCTGAGCACAAAACCGATCACGCCCATGAACAGGGCGAGACCGAGGGCGCCAGCCAGCAACCAGCTGAGCGCGGTCACCAGCAGTCCGGTTGCTGCGGCACCCGGCAGTTGGCCGAGCACCCGGCGCAGGACTGCGCCCGCCACGACACTGACGAACAGCGCGATCGGCAGGAGGTTCCCGAAACTGTCCAGTGCCGGGCGCGGACGGACCGGCTCCGGCAGCGCTTCGCCATCGACCAGACCGATCAGCCGGTCGACGCCCGTGACGATACCGCCGGCAAAATCGCCGCTGCGAAACTGCGGCAAGATAAAGTCATCGATGATCCGGTTGGCTTTGGCGTCGGGGATGGCACCTTCCAGGCCGTAACCCACCTCGATGCGCACCTCGCGATCATCTTTGGCAACGAGCAGCAGCACGCCGTCATCGACGCCCTTGCGGCCCGGCCGCCAGGCTTCGACGACGCGCAGCGAGAATTGCTCGATGGCTTCCGGCCGTGTGGTCGGCACGAGCAGCACGACGATCTGGCTGCCCTTGCGCTGTTCGAGCGCAGCGAGCTTCGCCTCCAGTGCAGATTGCTCCGGCCCGGACAGCGTTCCGGTCGCGTCAACCACGCGCCCGGTGAGCGGCGGCACCGGCAACACTGCGGCAACCGATGCCTGCACTG
>JBIJCV010000067.1:0-7828 GCA_044344525.1 Gammaproteobacteria bacterium
AGCCAGAAAAGTGCCGACTGTGAGCACCACGGCCGGCGCCCTGAAACTCAGGCCGCCCTGGGTGACCACGCCCACCACCCGTTCGCCTTCGACGATCAGATCCTCAACACCCTGCTGGAACATCTGCAGATTCGGCTGGCTCTCAAGCAGACCGCGAATTGCCTGGCGATACAGAACGCGATCCGCCTGCGCACGGGTCGCGCGCACGGCCGGACCCTTGCTGGCATTGAGCGTACGGAAGTGGATCCCGGCCCGATCAGCGGCGGTCGCCATCAGGCCACCGAGCGCATCGATCTCGCGGGTCAGGTGGCCCTTGCCGATCCCGCCGATCGCGGGATTGCAGCTCATCTGCCCGACCGTTTCGATATTCTGCGTGAGCAGCAGGGTGCGCGCGCCCATGCGCGCTGCGGCAGCCGCAGCCTCGGTGCCTGCGTGGCCACCGCCCACCACGATCACATCAAAACGGTTGTCGCTGGTCATACTCACTGCTGACTTATGGAAAAGCGCTGCTCATACGGTACACCCGCACATGAGACCCTGGTCACAGTTTCGCGGCCGATGGCTGTGCGAGCATCCATCGCATAGCAGCCGGACGCCACTGTTGAAAGTGGCGCGCAACATAACAAAAAAGGCGGCCCGCATGGATGCTCACTCCCCGACCGTACCGTCCGCGACCAGCGACATCACCACTACTGCACACGGCACACGCGCCGAAATCCGCGCGGTCGTGCTGTATGCGCTCTGGGCCGGGCTGGCCCTGCTCGCCAATGCATTGGGCATCGCTACCCTGCCGGCTGGTGCCGGGCTGATATTGATTGCCGGGGTCGCACTCACCGGTGCGCTGTTCGTCGGACTCACGCGCATTCCGGGCGATGAGCAGCCCACCGCTTCGACGATCGTCGCCGCACAGCTTGTGATGGGGCTGATCTGGGCCACGCTCTATGCCTATTTCGCCAGCGGCACACCGCTGCTGGCCACCGGTATGTACGCCACTGTGATCGTTTTCGGGTTGCACGCCACCGCACAGATCCTGCATGGCGAAAAGCTGCAGCTGCTGGCCAGCAACGCAGAGCTGCAGAAGGAACTGGAACGCGTGAAGCGCCAGGCTGAACGCGATCAGCTCACCAACTCCTGGAGCCGTCGATCGATTCTCGACATGCTGGGGCGGGAAAAAGCCCGCGCCGAGCGTACCAGCGAGTCGCTGTGCGTCTGTCTGCTCGACATCGATCACTTCAAGGACATGAACGACCGTTTCGGTCATGTGACTGGCGACCGGATTCTGGCCGCTTTCGCACGGCGTGTACGCGGCGCGCTGCGCACCATGGACAGCGTCAACAGCAATGGCCTGAAAAGCGCCATGGGGCGGGTCGGTGGCGAGGAATTCATCATCGTACTGCCGCTCACCTCACTGCGTGGCGCACTGCGCAGTGCGGAGCGGATTCGCAAGGCCGTCGTACGACGGCCCTTCGAGGGCCTGCACCAGGTCACAGTATCCATCGGTATCGCCGAACTGCGCCCTGGCGAAACCGTATCCAGTCTCATTGAGCGCGCCGACCAGGCGCTCTATGGTGCCAAGAGCGCCGGCCGCAATCGCGTGCATTGCGCGACCCTCGACGGCGGCCCCAATGCCATCGTCATGCCGGATATGTCGGCTGCGGGCTGAGGGCCAAGCTCGCCTACTTAGCGATCCGGAAGCTCGAAAAGCACGGCGGGTTCACGCCGAGCGCACATCGAACCTATAACAAGGCGAGTACCTGCCGGCATAGTAAAGGCAGCCTATCGCATGAGGCCGTACGCCGAACTTGCCAATCCACGCCGTGAATGAATATCATCCACCCCATGAAGACCCTGCCACGTCTGGTGGATGACGCGCTCGCCGCACGGCTGCGGGTGATGCCCGCCGTCGTGCTCACCGGTGCACGGCAGACCGGCAAAAGCACTCTGGTCGAGCAGCTGGTGCCGGGCAAACGCCGCTACCGCTCACTCGACGACTTCGACGTGCGCGATGCGGCGCGCCGCGACCCTGAGGCCCTGCTGGGCGGCAACGATCCGCTCACGATCGACGAGGTCCAGCGCGAGCCGGACCTGCTGCTTGCGGTGAAGCGGGCCATAGACCGCGACCGCCGGCCCGGGCGTTTCCTGCTCACCGGCTCGGCCAACCTGCTCCTGATGCGGCAGGTGTCGGAGTCACTGGCCGGCCGCGCGAGCTACCTCACGCTATGGCCCATGACCCGGCGCGAGCAGCTCGGGCGCGGACGCGCAGGGCGTTGGGACGAGCTGCTGGCCGCGCCCGACGCGCAGTGGCGCGATCTGCTTTCGGCCGACGATGCCCCGGAGGAAGACTGGCGGGCACTTGCGCTGCGCGGGGGCTTTCCCACGCCGGCGCTGGAGCTCAACACGCCGGCCGACCGCGCTATCTGGTTCGACGGCTACGTGCGCACTTATCTGGAACGCGACCTGCAGGACCTCGCCTCGATCAGCGCGCTGCCGGACTTCCGCCGCCTGATGCAGGCCGCCTGCCTCCGGCTGGGGCAGCTTCTCAACCAGACCGAGCTCGGCCGCGATGTCGGCCTGCCGCAGCCGACGGTACACCGCTGGCTCAATCTGCTGGAGACCTCGTATCTGCTTGTGCGTCTGCCCGCCTATGCGGTGAACCGCAGCAAGCGGCTCATCAAGTCGCCCAAAATATTCTGGGGCGACACCGGTGTGGCGCTGCACCTCGGCGCCACGACACCCGAGGGCGCACACCTGGAGAACCTGGTGCTGCACGATCTGCTCGCCTGGCGTGATGCGCAGGTAGACCGCGTGGAACTCGCCTACTGGCGCACCACGATCGGCGAGGAAGTGGACTTCGTGATCGAGACGGGCGGCAAGCTGCTGCCCATCGAGGTGAAGGCCACCTCGAAGCCGCGCCTCGCCGACTGCTCGCACCTGCGCACCTTCCGGCAGGAGTACGGGCGCAAAGCGCGCGCCGGAATCCTGCTTCACACCGGTCGTACGGTCGAGTGGCTCACTCCCGACGTGCTGGCCGTGCCGTGGTGGCGGGTGCTGTGAAGCTCAACGGACTGATAGCCGTCCCTACTTCCCGATACAAAAACTGGAAAAAATCTTCCCCAGCAGATCATCGCTGCTGAACTCACCAGTGATCTCGGCCAGCGTGTTCTGTACCTGCAGCAGTTCTTCGGCCAGCAGTTCACCCGCCTGACGCTCTTCAAGCACATGGCAGCCAGCAGCAAAATGGCTGCGGGCTCGTTGCAGGGTGTCGAGGTGCCGCTGACGGGCAATCACTGTGCCCTCACCGGGGTCAGCGAAGCCGGCGATGGACTTGATGGCCTGTCGCAGTTCAGCAAGGCCAGTGCCGGCGAGCGCGGAGATCCGCAAAACCGGATGACCCTGTGCGGATATGGGTGCAGCGCCGGCCGCCTCACCGCTCAGATCAATCTTGTTGCGCACGATGATCACCGGTATGCCGGCGGGGATTTCGGTAAGCAGCGCATCGAGTGCCAGCGGATCGGTGGCATCCACGACCAGCAGGGCCAGGTCCGCAACGCCGAGCTGACCGCGGGCGCGCGCCACACCTTCCTGTTCAACCGGATCGGCACTGGTGCGCAGGCCGGCCGTATCGACCACGTGCAGTGGCAGGCCATCGATGTTGATCTGCTCGCGGAGCAGATCGCGGGTGGTGCCTGGCTGACTGGTGACGATTGCAGCGGCATAGCCGGCGAGCGCATTGAAGAGACTCGATTTGCCGCTGTTGGGGCGGCCGGCCAGCACCACATGCAGGCCATCGCGCAACAGGCAGCCCTGACGAGCTGTGCGCTCCAGGTTTTCAAACCCGGCGCCTACCGTCGCTATGCGCCGCAGCAGCTCGTCATCGCCCAGCAGCTCAAGTTCCTCATCCGGGAAATCGATGGCAGCCTCGATATACATGCGCAGGCTGGTCACCTCCTCGTTCAGCGCGATCACGGCAGCCGAAAAATCACCCTGCAGCGAACGCTGGGCGGCGCGTGCGGCGGCACGGGAACTGGCATCGATCAGATCGGCAATCGCTTCGACCTGCAGCAGATCGAGCTTGTCATTGAGGAACGCGCGTTCGGAAAACTCACCGGGTCGCGCCATGCGGGCACCCAGAGCAAGTACGCGATCCAGCAGGAGTTCCGTCACGACGACCCCGCCATGACACTGCAACTCGAGGACATCCTCGCCGGTGAATGAATCGGGGGCCGGAAAGTACAAGGCAATGCCGGTGTCGATCGCCTGTTGTTCCGCATCGAGGAAATCACGCAGCTCCGCGCGGCGTGGCTGCGGACACGCGCCGAGCATTGCGACGGCAATCGCGCGCACCTCGGGACCGGAAATACGGATCACGGCGATGCCGCCTCGCCCGGGCGGCGTGGCCCGTCCGGCTATGGTCAGGCTGGATTGCATCATGGCGCTCTACCCGGCAATACAGGCTTCGGGCAGCGCCGGCTCAGTCGGCGCCGAGTACCTTGTTGATACGCCACTGCTGGGCGATCGACAGTACCGAGTTCGTCAGCCAGTAGACCACGAGCCCGGCGGGGAAGAAGGCAAACATGCCCGTCATTATCACCGGCATGGCCTGCATCATCTTTGCCTGCACGGGATCCGGCGGTGGCGGATTGAGTTTCTGCTGGAAGAACATCGCAGCGCCCATCAGCAAGGGCAGCACAAAATAGGGGTCGCGTGAGGAAAGATCGGTGATCCACAGCATGAATGGTGCCTGGCGCATCTCAACGCTTTCGAGCAGCACCCAGTAGAAGGCCATGAAGAAGGGAATCTGCACGAGCATCGGCAGACAGCCAGCGGCCGGATTCACTTTTTCCTTCTTGTAGAGCTCCATCATCGCGCTGCTGAGCGCTTGCCGGTCGTCCTTGTGGCGTTCCTGCAGCGCCTTCATGCGCGGCTGCATCTGGCGCATGCGCGCCATGGAGCGCCCGCTGGTCTCGCTGAGCTTGTAGAACACCAGCTTGATCAGCAGCGTGCAGATGATGATGGCCAGGCCCCAGTTGCCAACAAAGCCGTGGATCTTCTGGATGATCCAGAACAGTGGCTGGGCCAGCAAAGCGAAGCGCCCATAGTCGACGGTCAGATCCAGTCCCGGCGCGATGGCGGCCAGCTCGGACTGCATCTTGGGACCCACGAAGAGCTGCGTCTTGAAGCTCGCCGAATCGCCTGGTGCGACGGTCTGCAACGGACCGATTGCGCTGACCAGAAAGCGTTCCGCAGCAAAACGGGCCTCATAGCTCCAGGTCTCCGCTGCCGGCGGTACGGCGGCGGCAAGAAAATGATGCTGGAGTGCTGCCAGCCAGCCTTTTTCTACGGCTTGCGCAAACGGCGTCGTGGCAAGATCGTCGACCTCGAGCTTTTCGTACTTGCTGCCGTTGTAGACCGCCGGACCGTAGAACGAATAGCTGTCGACATCAAACATCGAGCGCTCGGGCGGCGTGTAGTGACGCTGCAGCTGGACATAGCTGGCAGCACGGTAGGGCTCAGCGCCAGCGTTGTGCACGGTGTATTCAAGGTCGACCTTGAAACTGTTGCGGTAAAAACGAAAGGTCTTTTCAACGCTCAGCCCTGGGGTCGGACTCTGCCATTGGAGCGGTACGACGAGTTCGTCCATGCCGTCCGCGAGCACAAACTCCGTAGCTGCCGCCGTGTATTCAGCGAGGTGGTTGGCTTCTGGCTGCTGGTCACCAGCACGCAAACCGCTCTGTATCGCAAAGAATGATTCCGGCTGACTGTTCAGCAGTTGCAGCGGGACGTTTGGCTGATCCTTGTGTACCGGATAGGTCGGCAGCTTTGCCGAGCTGAGGTCACCGCCATGCAGATCGATCTCGACTTCGAGTACGCCGGTGCGCACCTTGATCCGGCGGGCGGGCGCTGCCGCTGCCGGCTGGGCAGACGGTTTGGCAGTCTCCGCAAGCGCAGGTGCAGTGCCAGGCAGTGCCGGCAGACCAGGTGAGGCCAACGGCGCAGAAACCGGATCGGCCGGCAAACCGGCAGCGACTGTACCCGGCGCGGGCGTCTGGGGCTGAACGCTTTGCTGCCAGGTCTGGATACACAGCCAGATCAGGATCAGCAATCCGGCCCAGGACAAGATACGGAGATTTTCCACGGTCACAAATAAGGCCTCAGGGCTGTGCGTTACGCGGCGCGTTTTGCAGGTTGGACCAGTGCCGCGTGAGGCTGCTGAAAAGTTCGGGGTTTGCGGCGCCTTTGGCCGCATCTCTGGCAAGCACGACCAAGTCGACGGGCGGTAGCGTCGTACTGCGGAGTCTGAAACTTTCGCGGACCAGACGCTTCAAGCGGTTTCTGTCTACCGCATGGCGCACTTTCTTGCGGGATATGGCAAAACCGAGCCGCGGCATGTTCAGGGAATTCGGCCGGTAAAGTACCGTGAAAAACCGGTCTGCTGAGCGCTGGCTCTGACGAAACACGTTATCGAAGTCGGTAGAACGGAGAAGCCGGTAACGTCGATCGAAGGTGTGCTGACGCTTGTCCGGGTGGTCAGGGTCGGAGCAACCGTCGCGCCCAGGTTCAGACGCTAAGACGGGCGCGGCCCTTCGCACGGCGGCGCTTGATCACCAACCGACCGCCCCGTGTAGCCATGCGGGCACGAAAACCGTGCGTACGAACGCGCTTTAGCTTGCTGGGCTGATAAGTTCTTTTCATGAGAAAAATCCGCTGGAATATCCGAAAGATGGAGTCTTTCGGGAGGCGAAAGGTTAAGGAGCGACCGCAGCGCTGTCAAGTACACAAATGCCCTGTGGATAACTCGGCGGCTGCAGTCTAGACTGCGGAACTTCAATCGGTATAACCATAAACAGATTCACGGGGTGAATCCGTGCAGTCTTCTCGCTGGGACCGCTGCGTACAGGAACTGCGGTCCGACCTGTCAGAACAACAGTTTAATACCTGGATCAGGCCGCTGCAGGCGATCGAGGACGAGCGGCAAATCCGGCTGCTGGCCCCGAATCGCTTCGTCGTTGACTGGGTAAACAGCAATTGCCTGGGCCGTATTCAGGCCAGCTTGCGCGATGCTCCGGGGATGTCGGTGCGCATCGAGGTCGGCAGCACCGCGAGCCCCCCGCGGGAGCCAATCAGCAGCGGTGAAAAACCCCGCGTGACTGCCGCGATTGGCGGTCGGCTGAACGCCGAGTACACCTTCGAGAATTTCGTCGAGGGGAAGAGTAATCAACTGGCCCGGGCGGCGGCGATGCAGGTAGGCAGCAACCCCGGCATGGCCTACAACCCGCTTTTCATCTACGGCGGCGTTGGGCTGGGCAAAACCCACCTGATGCATGCGATCGGGAACCTGGTCATCGCGAATCGGCCAGATGCACGCGTGGCCTATGTGCATTCCGAGCAGTTCGTGGGCGATATGGTGCGGGCTCTGCAGCACAACACCATCAATGGCTTCAAGGCAGCTTACCGGTCACTTGACGCCCTGTTGATCGACGATATCCAGTTTTTTGCCAACAAAGAGCGTTCTCAGGAAGAATTCTTTCATACTTTCAATGCCTTACTTGAAGGTCAGCGGCAGGTCATCCTGACCTGCGACCGCTTTCCGAAGGAAGTCAGTGGCCTGGAGGAACGCCTCAGATCGCGCTTTGGCTGGGGATTGACCGTCGCCATCGAGCCGCCGGAGCTTGAGACCAGCGTGGCGATTCTGATGAGCAAAGCGGCAGCCCGACATATCGTCCTTCCCGAGGAAGTCGCGTTTTTCATCGCCCAGCGCATTCGCTCGAACGTTCGCGAGCTCGAAGGCGCATTGCACCGGGTGATGGCGAATGCGAGCTTTACGGGT
>JBIJCV010000068.1:0-7742 GCA_044344525.1 Gammaproteobacteria bacterium
AGCCTGGTCATTCTCAACGACGATGGCCAGCCTGGTCTGGGCATTGGGGAACGCGCAATCCTGCTGTTCGGGATGGGTCGCGGTGGCGATGGCGTGTTTGCCGTGGACGTCACAACGAGGAATGCACCGCAGCTGTTATGGGAGATCAGCAGCAGCAATGCTGACTTCGCCGATCTGGGCCAGACCTGGTCGACACCGATCGCCGCGCGCGTGCGTATCGGCAACGCGATCCGCAATGTCGCGGTGTTCGGCGGTGGTTACGACCCCGCCCAGGACAACCGCAACTACCGGACCGACACGGTGGGCAATGCGATCTACATGGTCGACCTGGTTAGCGGCGAGTACCTCTGGAGCGCCGGACACCCGGATGCGGTGAAAGGCCACCGGCTGCGACTCAGCAACATGCAGCACTCCATCCCGGCTCCCGTGCGGCCGATTGACCTGAATGGCGACGGCCTTGCTGACCGGATGTATGTCGGCGACATGGGCGGACGGCTGTGGCGCTTTGACATCGTCAACGGGCAGCCGCCAGAAACCCTGGTTGAAGGCGGCGTGCTGGCATCACTGGGCGCAGCTGCCCTGGCGCCAAGTGCAACGGCCGCAGACCTGCGCCGCTTCTATGCGGCTCCGGATGTCGTCCCCACCACCATCAACCGCAAACTGGTAATCCTGCTGAACATCGGCTCCGGATACCGCGGCCATCCGCTGGACACCACGATCAGCGAACAGTTTTTCTCGATACGTGACTTCAATGCCCATGGCGTAATCGGCAGCACCGATTACCCGACCACGCCCGTCTCCATCGATCAGCTGGCCGACATCACCGATGACCCGTCCCCCGCCCTGCCCTTCAGTACCGCCGGCTGGCGCCTGCGCCTGGGTCAGGGCGCTGGCGAGAAGGTCCTGGGTGAATCGCTGACGCTGGAAAATACCGTGTTCTTCACCAGCTTCACGCCGGGTCAGACGGTCAGTGAATGTTCGGCCGGAATCGGCATCAACCGCCTGTATGCGATCAGCAGTTTTGATGGCAGCCCGCGCACCAACTTCGACCAGTCTGTTGACGGCGAGCCACTCACGGTCAGCGACCGCTTCCGGGAACTGCGCACCGGCATTCCGGTGATCACCATCAATCGCATTCGTGCCGACGACGGCGAGACCAGCATCTGTGTCGGACCTGAATGCCTGTCTGGTGATGAACTTGGAATCAGCCGGCGTGTCGTCCGGCGCACCTACTGGTTCCAGGACGAGAGCCAGTAACCGGTGCGCAGCGCGCCAGCACCGGGCATGGGCTTTACGCTCATTGAACTGATGATCGCCATGGTCATCATGGCAATTCTGACCAGCGCCAGCATCGCCGGTTACCGGCAGTACCTGCGCCGGGCAAATCGTGCCGATGCCACTGCCGCCCTGTTGCGGATCTCTACCGCAGAGGAGCGGTTTTACCTGCAGAATAACCGCTATGCCACCACTGCCGACGAACTGGCCGATCCGCCACCGGCCGGCCTGGGCGTCAGCGGCACGGAGCGCGGACTCTATACACTCAGCGTCGAGGCGGCCGCAGACGGCGCGGTTATCGGCTATCGTGCAACTGCGACTGCCCGCTCAGACCAGTCACAACGCGATGACGCGGACTGTGCATCCTTGAGCATCGACCAGAGTGGCCAGCGTAGCGCGAGCAATTCCGACGCTGTCAGCAATGCCGGGATCAGCAGCAGATGCTGGCGCTAGACTTGCGGATCAGGCAGACCGGCGCGACTCCAGAAAGAAGCCGTCAAAGAGCAGCAGAATCACGCCCACGGTAATTCCCGCGTCAGCGAGATTGAATGCCGGAAACGACCAGCGGTCGTAGTACAGCAGCACGAAATCGACGACATAGCCCTGTGCCAAGCGGTCGACGAGGTTGCCAATGGCGCCACCCAGAACCAGCACCAGACCGAGCGGTACGATCACCCTGCCGGCCGGCTGCTGGAAAAACCACCAGAGCAGTACAGCGCTCACCGCCAGTGCGGTAAGCGCAAAGAACCAGTTCTGCCAGCCCGAGGCATTTGCCAGAAAGCTGAACGCTGCGCCGCTGTTGTGCAATCGCACCAGGTCAAAATACGGCATCACCGGCAGCCGCTCGAACAGTTCGAAGTGTCCGACGATGAATTTCTTGCTCCACTGATCCAGAACGATCACGATCATCGAGAGCAACAGCCATCGCCAGGTGACGCGCCCGGGTACTGGTTTGTGCTCGGTTTTCGCAGCAGCTTCCATCTTGTACTCGCTCAGACGTAACGGCGGATCTCGCCCGGCCCATCGACATTTGTCACACAGCGGCCACAGATCTCAGGGTGCGCGGCATGCGTGCCGGTATCCGGCAGGCGGTGCCAGCAGCGTACACACTTGGCATCGGTATCCGGCTCGGCCTGCACCCAGAATCCATCACCGGCCAGCGCCGATGCGCTGCGTTCTTCGGCGGGACAGGCAGTCGCACCGGAAGTGATGAACACAAAGCGCAGTTCTTCACCGAGGCGCTGCATATCCGCCAGCAGCTGGCCATCGGCATAAATCCTGAGCTGCGCATCAAGGCCGGAGCCGATTGCGCCGGAGGTCCGCAGCGCCTCCAGCGCCTTGGCCGCAGTCTCGCGCACGCGCAGCAGGCCTTTCCAGTCGAGATCAGCCACATCGGCCGGCTTGATGGCTGGCAACACGTGCCAGGTCGACAGAAATACGGAATCGCCTCGCTCGCCGGGCATCTGCGCCCAGATTTCTTCAGCGGTGAAGCTCAGCACCGGCGCGAGCCAGCGCACCATGGCTTCGGTGATGTGGTACATGGCTGTCTGTGCGGAGCGGCGGGCCAGCGACTTCCGACCGGTGGTGTACAGGCGATCCTTGATCACATCCAGATAGAAGGAACCCAGATCGACGACGCAGAAGTTGTGCAGCTGCTGATAGACGCGATGAAACTCGTAGGACTCATAGGCGGCCAGGATCTCACGCTGCAGGTCTGCAGCGCGGCCCAGCGCCCAGCGATCCAGTGCAACGAGTTCCGCAACCGGCAACTGATCGCTGGCTGGATCAAAACCATCGAGATTGCTCAGCAGGAAACGCACCGTATTGCGCATGCGCCGGTAGGAGTCCGCCATGCGCTTGAGGATTTCCTGCGAGACGTTCATCTCGCTGCGGTAGTCCGTGGAAGCCACCCACAGACGCAGCACATCCGCACCCAGCGAATTGACCACCGGCTGTGGCGCCACGACGTTGCCGAGCGACTTGGACATCTTGCGGCCCTTGTCGTCGACGGTGAATCCGTGCGTCAACACCTGTCGGTAGGGCGCCCTGCCCTCCATGGCAACCGCCGTCAGCAATGAACTCTGGAACCAGCCACGATGCTGGTCCGAGCCTTCAAGATACAGATCCGCCGGAAAACCAACCTCCGCATGACTGCGGGCCACGCAGTGATGCACCATGCCGGAATCCATCCACACATCCATCGTGTCCGTGACCCGCTCGTAGTCACCGGCAGCCACACCCAATAATTCGGCCGGATCCAGATCGAACCAGGCATCGAGGCCCTGTGCTTCGACACGCCGTGCAACCTCTTCCAGCAGCAACAGGGTGTCAGGATGCAGTTCACCGCTCTCGCGGTGAATGAACAGCGGAATCGGCACACCCCAGGTGCGCTGTCGCGAAATACACCAGTCCGGACGCCCGACGATCATGTTCTCGATACGCTGCTGGCCCCAGTCCGGGATCCATTGCACGCTGCGGATCGCGGCAAGACTCGCCTCGCGCAGCTTGTTCTGGTCCAGGCTGATGAACCACTGCGGAGTTGCGCGGAAGATCAGCGGCGTCTTGTGGCGCCAGCAGTGCGGATAGCTGTGCTGGAATTTCTGCGCACAGAACAGCCGGCCGGCTTCACGCAGTATTTCCAGAATCCGCTCTTCGGCCGCCTTGATGTGCAGACCGGCCAGCAGCTCCGTACCCGGAATATAGACACCACGGCCGTCGACCGGATTCTCCAGCGGCAGGCGATAGCGCAAACCCGACTGATAATCGTCCTGGCCATGACCGGGTGCCGTGTGCACCGCACCGGTACCGGCATCGAGCGTCACGTAGTCAGCGAGGATCACCGGCACCTCGCGCGCGTAGAACGGATGCTGAAGCTTCAGGCCCTCAAGCACCTGACCGCTGAACGTTGCCAGTGTGGTGACGCCCTTCGCCCCATAGCGGCTCAGCGCTGTCTCGGCCAGCCCCGCAGCAAGCACGAGCCGCACCGGCCCATGGCCGAGATCAGCTTCGATCAGCTGATACTCAAGCTCGGCGCCAAGTGCCACCGCCTGATTGGCGGGCAGCGTCCAGGCCGTTGTCGTCCAGATCGGCACCATCACCGGCACCGATCCATCGAGCCCGGCACGCCGGTGCAGTTCGGCACTGTCCAGCACGGCAAAGCCCACATCGATCGCGGTGGATGTCTTGTCGATGTACTCGACTTCGGCTTCGGCCAGTGCAGAACGGCAGTCCAGACACCAGTGCACCGGCTTGTAACCCCGGTGCAGATGGCCGTTGGCGACGATCTTTGCAAAGCCGCGGATCTGTTCCGCCTCGAAGCGCCGGTCCAGCGTCAGATAAGGCCGTTCCCAGTCGCCCAGCACGCCGAGCCGGCGGAAATCCCGGCGCTGGCTGTCGACCTGGCTCAGCGCGTATTCCCGGCAGGCCTTGCGGAATTCACTGGGCGCAAGCTTCTCACCGACCTTGCCGACCTTCTTCTCAACCTGCAGCTCGATGGGCAGCCCGTGGCAATCCCAGCCGGGAATATAGGGCGCATCGAAACCTGACAACGTCTTCGACTTGACGATGATGTCCTTCAGGACCTTGTTGACCGCGTGCCCGATATGGATATCGCCATTCGCGTAGGGCGGGCCATCGAGCAGCAAAAAGCGCGGGCGCCCGGCGGCGGTCTTGCGGATCTGTGCATAGATGTCGCGGCTGGCCCAGCTCTCGAGCATCTGCGGCTCACGTTTGGCGAGATCCGCCTTCATGGCAAAGGCGGTCTGCGGCAGATTCAGTGTGTCTTTGTAGTCGCTCACGTTGGTGTCCCTGTCAACAATCGGCGCGCTTCGGCCGCATCGCATTCCATCTGCCGGCGCAAGGCATCCAGATCAGCAAACCGCACTTCATCGCGCAGATGTGCAACGAACTCCACTTCAATCTGCTGCCGGTAGATATCCGCATCAAAGTCAAAAAGATGCACTTCAAGCAGCGGCTCGGTACCGGCAACGGTCGGCCGGGTGCCCAGGCTCGCCACCGCATCCAGTGGCGCGGCACCAAGCCCGTGAACGCGTACCGCAAAAATGCCAGCCAGCGGACTCTGGTGCCGCTGCAGCCGGATATTTGCGGTTGGAAAGCCAAGCTGCCGGCCAAGCTGCCGGCCTGCGACCACACGCCCGCTCATCCGGTAGTTTCGCCCCAGCAGCTCACGGGCATGCGCCAGATTACCAGCCGCGAGCGCAGCGCGAACGGCGGTACTCGATACGCGTATACCGTCCCGGATCACGCTGCCAACCTGCTCGACGCCAAAGCCGCATCGGCTTCCACCCGCTTCGAGATCGGCGATATTACCGGCCCTGCCCTGTCCGAAACGAAAATCATCGCCGATAACCAGATGCCGGACAGCCAGTGTGCCAACCAGCAAGCGTTCGATGAACTCGACCGGCGGGCAATGCTGCAGAGTATGGTCAAAGGGCGGACAGAAAAAGCTGTCGATGCCGTTCGCACGCAGATAACCGACTTTGTCACGAAAACGCATCAGGCGGGCCGGCGCCTGGTCGGGACGCATCACCTCCTGCGGCGTGGGCTCAAAACTGAACACCAGCGAAGGCAGCTTCAGGCGCAGCGACTCACTGCGCACCCGGTCCAGAATGCGCTGATGTCCCAGGTGAAAGCCATCGAATACACCGATCGTGGCAACACACCCGGGCAACACTGCGTTGACACCCGGTCGTGGGCGGCGAAACACTTGCATGAGTAAAGGGCGCGCCAGGAAAGGCTGGATTATAAGGTCGGGGCAGCGCTTTGCATGCGCATATCCGCGAGCCGGAATCCCACCGCATACAAGGCTGCGAAGTAAGCGCAGCCACCACCAGCCACACCAGCCGTGAGCCACAGGCAGCGCGTCCAGAAGCCCGCTTCCAGCCAGGCACTGGTCGGCGGAACCGCCTGCACCAGCACCACCACCAGGACGCCGGCAGCCACTGCAACCTGCAACAGGAAGCGGCGCCAGCCCGGTGCCGGAGTGATGACGCCCTCGATCCGCAACCCGCGATACAGCAGTCCGGAATTGATGTAGGCACCGAGCGAGGTGGCCACCGCCAGGCCGGCATGTGGCCCTGGCCAGCCCGCCAGCACCCACGGCCCGACGATCACCACATTCAGAATCATGTTGATGCCGAGTGCGATCAGGCCGATACGCACCGGCGCAGCAGTCATCTGCCGGGCAAAATAGCCCGGCGCCAGCACCTTGACCATGGTGAAGCCCATCAGGCCTGCCGCATACGGCACCAGACTGAGGGTCGACATCTCGACGTCCACGACTCCGAATCGACCGCCGTAAAACAGGGTGGCAAGCAGTGGTCCCGCCAGCAGCATCAGGCCGAGAGTTGCCGGCGTCACGATCAGAACCACAAGGCGCATCGCCCAGTCGAGCGTCATGCCGAAATCTGCGCCAGCACCATTGGCATGCTGCCTGGACAGGTTGGGCAGCATCACGGTGGCGAGCGCGATACCAAAGACGCCCAGCGGGAACTCCATCAGCCGGTCGGAGTAGTACAGCCAGCTGATGCTGCCCGTGGCCAGCAGCGAGGCAATCAGCGTGTCGAGCAGAATACTGATCTGGGCCACCGACGAACCGAACAGCCCCGGCAGCATGAGCCGCAGGATCTTGCGCACCCCGGGGTGCCCGAAGCCCAGCTTCGGACGCGGCATCAACCGGATACGCATCAGCGAGGGCAGCATGCATGCCAGCTGAACCACGCCGGCCGCAAACACGCCCACCGCCAATGCCATGCCGGGCCGCGTGTAAAGCGGTGCCAGGAATGCCGCAAAGCCGATCAGCACGACGTTGAGCAGCACCGGGGAAAACGCCGCTGCGGTAAAGCGCTGATAGGTATTCAGGATTCCGCCAGCCAGCGCCGCAAACGAGATAAACAGCAGATACGGGAAGGTCCAGCGCAGCATGTCGACGGCCAGCGTATAGCGATCCGCATCAGCTGCCTGACTTTCGGCGACAAAACCGGGCGCAAACATCGCAATGAAGACCGGCGCGCCAATCACGGCCAGTGCGGTGATCCCGAACAGGATCAGACCCAGCGTGCCAGCGGTCCGATCAACCAGCTCCTGAACGGCGCTGTGGTCACCTTTCTCGTCGTATTCAGCAAACACCGGGACGAAGGCCTGGGAAAACGAGCCTTCGGCAAAAAAGCGCCGGAATATGTTCGGGATGCGGAAGGCAACGAAAAACGCATCCATCAGCGCTGCAGCACCAAACAGCCGGGCGAACACCACATCGCGCACCAGCCCGAGAATCCGGGACAGCAGCGTGAATCCGCCGACAGTACCCGTGGATCGCAACAGCTTTCTGCCGCTGGGCCGCTGTGGACCTGTCGATACAGGCTTGGCAGGTGCAGGTGTGATGCTCATTGGGCGGCAAGTCTACCCGGAGGTCGGGCTGATCGGGTCGCAACTATTGACATCCCCTGGGG
>JBIJCV010000117.1:0-5755 GCA_044344525.1 Gammaproteobacteria bacterium
CTCAGACGAGCCACCTGACTGCTGGTGAGCGGCAGCAGAATATTTTTTGCTGTGGCGAGCGTCGCCACGTAAGGCAGCGGAACGCGATCAGTACGGGCCTGCATGTCGAGTTCCATGGGTTCGCCGTCCACGATCAGCTGTAGTGCCACGATATCCGGCAAGCGGGCCTCCCCGCCGGTGACACCGCGGTCGATCGTGCTCCACTCACCGAGCCACAGCCACCACGAGTACTTGCCCGACTGGTTCAGCGCCAGTGGCGCCGCATCCAGATAGTCGCGTGCATTGGCAGCACGCGACGGATCGTCGCTGTAGAAAGTGAATGGCGCCTCGACGCGGGTGATCGTCACACCGCTGGTCTCATCCAGATATTCGGTTGCCTGCTGACCGGGCGCAGCGGTCCCGCAGGACGCGAGCAGCGTGGCGGCCAGCGCAGCCAGCAAACTGCCTGCCCGGATCAATCGCACTGTTCTGGTTGTGGATGCATGCATGTCAGAAATCCGCGCTGTAGCCCATATAGACGTAGTAGCCGCTGGAATCATTGGTCTCGCCGGCACCGTTATCGTGGCTGCCAAACTCGCCGCCGGCCTCGAATTCACACTGGAAGTGGCGCGCCACGTTGTACAGCACACGCAGGCCGGGTCGCACCAGCAGTTCCGTCGCATCGCCCACGCTGATCTCCCGGTGCGATACGAGCAGCTTCGGATTCAGGCGCAGGGTCTGCGTGAGCGGATAGCGCGTATCGAGAAACAGTGCTGTGGATTTCGATGATCCGCCTTCCGAGTACCGAAGACCGAGAATGGAAATGTCTCCCTCGCGGATCAGGCTGGTGCCGATGAGACTGAGATAGGAATAGGTCAGCGTCCCGGAATCCGGCGTCTCCTTCACGCCGCCCGAGGCTGGTGTGCCGTCATATTGCGAGGCCGTGATGTCAGCGCTGATCTGGAACCGCGCAGAGAGCGGACGGGCCACGCCCACGGCAACACTCTGCATGCCGCCGGAACGATCGAGCGCCAGCTGGCGAATCTCCCCTTCCGTGTAACTCAGCAGCAGACCCTGGATATCCGACGCAGACTGGCCGACCAGCGCACTTTCCGTCGTGAGATACGGCGTATTGCGCCAGTCGAACCGGGCATTGAAAGTGGTGCGGTCGTCGAAAGTCCAGTTACCCACGGCAACCAGACTATTGAGTTCACCATAGGCGATGTCGTAATCCACCGTAGTGACAAAGGATCTGTTGCCGCCAAAATAACGGAGTTCGGCGCCGACCGCCTCACGATCGCTGATGCCGTCCACGTCCTGAATGTTGTAGAACAGGTTCAGGTCAAACCCGTCCAGGAGGTTCAGCACATCCACACTGAAGCCATAGAAGTTTCGACTGGTATCGATGCTCTGGTCAGAACTGTAGACGGGAAATCCGGCCAGCAGGTTCAACCGGTAATCCGGCGCCCACTGCCAGGACACCAACGCACCGTCGAAGCGGCCGAGCACGCCCTGGTTGCGCAGCGTCTGTCGGCCAAGGCGTGCAGACAGGTCTGTCTCCCGGTCATTCAGGTCTGTATACAGGTTGTAGACGCGCGTCTGGTTGCCGGGCTTTGGGTCGCTCCCGGACATGTCCTGGGTGTAGGCGAGCGTGGCGCGTGATCCGAAGTCAAAGCGCTCGCCGGTGTAGCGTGCGACCAGATCCGCATCCGAAAATATGGCCGATTGCTCTACCGTGGCAGAATCGCCACCAAAATCCACGGAATCGCGACGATAGAACTGGGAGATCCCGCCGTAGACCTCCCACGCACTGTCGGGCGCAGAGCCAGCCTTGCCGCGGACGCTTTCACGCGGCTGCTCAAGCGCGGTCGAAAGCGCTGCCAGACGTTGCCGGACCCGTACCGCACCATCGCTATCCGGGTAATCGGCAATGTAGCGCTGGTATTCCGCAAGCGCCGCAGCTGTCTCGCCGTTACGCTCCCGCGCGAGTCCCAGCAGCTCGCGCGCTTCGGGCGTCCCGGCATGCGGTGGCGCTGCAAGAACGCGGGTCGTGAGCTGAATGGTCCGCGGGTAATCGTGATCGAGAAACGCGCCACGTGCCTGCGTGAGCAACTCTGTCAGCGGTACATCGATTAACGTGCCGGTGCCGCCGGCTGTCGCCGCTGCCGTCATGCCCGGCTGAACGGTTGCGGACCCGGCCATGCGGCGCTCGGCTGCTGCAACCCGGCTGACCCACACCTCGGGGAAACGCGGCCGCAGGCGTATCAGGGCTGCATTGGCGTCAGCCTCGTTCGCAAAGAAGCCAAGGCGCAGACGGTGCCATACCTGGTCGTCGATTTTGAGATCCGATACGTAGATAAGCTGACCCTGCTGCGCGATGCCCTGCGCTTCTGCAATGGGGTCCACCGGCGTGGTCGCTGAGCGCAGATTGAGCACGAAATCGGCAGTGGCAGGCGGCGCTGCTGACTGCGGCTCCATCGCGCGCCGCGCGCGCTCCTCAGCACGGGCAATCTGCTCCGGGCTCAGCGCCGACCGGGCAACCGGTGCCGCGACGGCGGGAAAATCCTCGGCATTTTCCGGTTCGGGCACCGAGCCGGCCGGCACCTGAACGTGCAGGCGCATGGTGTGCAGATCCCCAGGCTGCTCGACACTGACCAGCACCGCCCGATCGAATTGCAGGCTCAGAACCGCATCGGTACCGGCAGACGCGGTATACCCGAGTTCCCTGAGTGCAGCGAGCTGGCTGCCGGGCGGCCGCGTCGCTTCGCGGGTGGCTTCTCCGGAGTTGGCGCACGAGTCCATGCGTATGAGGTTGATCTCGACGTGCGCCGAAGAGACGGTCGGCGACTGGCTCCGAAACCGGTTCCGGCATACGAACCGGATATCCACATCTGTGCTCTCTGTCGTTCGCGAGATCAGTACTGATTCAATCCCGGCCGGTGCAGCCACAACCATGCTGCTAACGAACGCCAGAAGGACAGCCACGCCGAATGGAGCAGCACGCATGACGGCGCGACGCACGATGCCAGCGACAGACAGGAACATGACTGTTGATGCCTGCATGAGCCTAGTTGGCCGGCACCCAGGCCCGCGTGCGATGGCATGCCTCGCAGTCGCTGCTGGTTGGAATATGCGCAGGCGGTTTACCGGTTGCAGTTTGCCCGTTGTGACAGCTGAAACAGGTGCCTATCACTGCCGTGTGATCAACAGGCCTGACGTATGACCAGCTAGTCTCGCGATGGCAGGCATCGCACTCATCGGTAGTGCGGATGTGGTTGACCGGCGGTGGTGTCGCCTTGACCAGTCCGGCAAGTGAATGACAGGCCACGCACTGCCGCGGCGTGCCCTGAAAAATGCCGCCGACATGGCAGGACGCGCAATCGACGCCACGGTGCGAGCCCTCCAGCGGCCAGCCCGTCGAGAAATGATCGAAAGCCGGGTTATAGGCTGACTGCGCCAGTGCGCGGCCGCTCGAAGCTGCACCGAAAGCCAGCACGGCAGCGATGACCAGCACGGCACGGAAAATCGTCGCGATGGTGCTCATGGCATCCTCCGCTTTGCACCGGAAAAGCTGCGCGTGTTGTGGCAACGCGCGCAATCTGTGCCGAACTGTCCATTGTGTCGGTCATCACGGCGATGACAGCTGCCGCAATCCCGGGCCATCGACCGCCCTTCGCCAGGCGGGCGGACATGGCAGGCGAGGCAGCGGAGCTCGGAGTGCGCGCCATCCAGCCGGAAGTTCGTCTGGGTATCGTGGTCGAAGGTCCAGATACGCCAGTCATTGGGCGTGTGGCAGTCCGCGCACTTGTCGCCAAGGTTTCCCTTGTGCACGTCGTCAGGCCGATGACAATCCAGGCATTTCGACGGTGTGTCCTGGAATTTCTTGTCGACGTGACAGGACTCGCAGGATGTCGTCGCGTGCAGGCCAGCCAGGGGAAACGTGCTCAGGTCATGATCGAATCTCAGTTCGGTTTGCCAGGTCTTTACGCCATGGCAGTCCCCGCAGCCGGTACCCAGAGACTCCTTGTGCGCATCGTCGCCACGATGGCAACTCACGCAGCTCATCTCGAGTTTCTCTTTTTTGGCCGCACCCTTGTGACAGGCCACACAGCCTGATTCGGCATGAGCACCGAGTAGCGGAAACTTCGTTTCCTTTGCATGATCGAAAGTCTGTTCCTTCCAGGCCTTGGTCGTGTGACAGGTCTTGCACTCGGGTCCGTTACGGCCCTGGTGGGTATCGTCACTGCGATGGCAATCGACACACGCCTTGCCAGCGGTTTTCTTGAAATCGTTTCCGGAATGGCAGCTCTGGCAGGCGAGCTTCCCGTGGCCTGCCGTCAGGGCAAAGCCGGTTTTCTTTGCATGGTCGAAAGTCTGCTCTTTCCACTCACTGGTCTGATGACAGTTTTCACAAGCCGTACCGCGCACCCCCTGATGCGCGTCATCGATCCGGTGGCACGCAACACAGGTCGTGGGCGTGTCCTCGTAACGCTGCCCGGCGTGACACAAGCCGCATTCAACCTTGTCATGCGCACCAGTCAGCGGGTACTTCTGGTCGGTTGCCCTGGCGTGATCAAATTTGATTTCCTTCCAGGACACCACGTTGTGACAGTTGCTGCACTCCTCGCCCAGTGCTTTCTTGTGGACGTCCTGCTCGGCATGGCAGCCGATGCATGCAGACGGCGCGTCGCGATGTTTTGCCTTCGGTTTGTGACAGTCGTTACAGGAGGCATTCCGGTGGGCACTCTCCAGTGGGAAGTCGGTCAAGGCATGATTGAAAGTCTGCGGCGTCAACCGCACCACGTCTGCGCTGCGGCCTTCGTGGTCAGTGTGGCAGTTCCGGCACTCACCTTTTCGCGCCGACTCTGAGCGCCAGTGAAAGCCCTTCTTGTTGACTATGTCAGCGGCCACCTTGTCGTGACAGTCGAGGCAGAGTCCGCGTTGTTCGTCACGTGCGAAAGGCACGTGACACTTCCTGCAGTCCTTTTCGATCTCGGCATGCCCGCTGATCACCGGGCCGGGCGTCACGAGGCTCTCCCAGTCCAGCGCCGCAGCAGCAAGGGGCATCAACCCGCATATCAGCAGCGCAGCCAGTCTGGATCTCATGCCGGGCGCCACCTGCGCATCCGACTCAGTACAGGTGTACGGCGAAAACGTGGAACAGGCCAGAAAGGATCATCATCACGAAAAATGGCACGTGCACGAGATGCCAGAGCGAAAACAGCCGCTCGAAGGAATTGAATCGCGCCACCTGACGCACCTGGTTCAGGTGCTCGTGCAGATACCGGGATATCGTTGCCTCCAGACGCTCTGCATGCTGATCAACCACGGCCGAGGTCGTCGCCTTGTGCATGATGTCCCGGCGGGTCTGCGCAACCAGACGCCGGTATGTGCGCCGCGTCTGCCACACGACACCGAGGTGACGAACAACGCTGCCGATGATGCCAGGCGATGGCGCAAGCACGCGCCGGTCAAGCGCCACCAGTTCCGCACGGATCGGCTGTATCAGCGCACTCACCTGGCCCTCGCTCACCGATTTCTCCAGCACACCGGCCATTTCCCTGAGCGTCGCCTTGCTGCCATACAGACCATGGTGAATGCCGGCATACAGGTAACGGCCGAGCACACCACTGCCCGCAACGAACAGTGTGCAGTACAGCGCGACATTCGAGTTCAGGTCACCGAGATCGAAGTTGCAGTGGTAGAGGATGAGTACCGGGCCGACGATGCCAAGGATCATGTGAACGCGGAACCAGTGTTGCATGGCGCCCCAGCG
>JBIJCV010000105.1:0-6102 GCA_044344525.1 Gammaproteobacteria bacterium
ACCCAGCACATCCAGACCATGAGGGCACCGCCGAACCCGATCCAGGTCTGGAAGGTCTCGTTCTTCGACTTCACCCCGTACCAGAGCATGACGATACCGCTGAAGCCGAGCAGCGGTGACACGGCCAGCGTCGTCTCCTTGCCGAGGTAGTGCTCGATCAGCACCATCATGGTGTGGCCGAGGCCCACGGCCAGGAACATCAGCACGAAGGTGACGATTCCAACGATGGGCGGCTTCCAGAGCTTTGACTTGGCGGGAGCCGACTGGGCAATGGCCTTTGCTTCGCTCATGCTGCTTTCTCCGGTAATGAGGGACATCGAGCGTCTGGCCTGACACGGTAATTGCCAACCATCGCAACGGCTGGCAAGCAACAGGCCCGGATCAGGATAAAGTTTTCGCCGCCAGCTGGTCGCGCGACAGCTCGGCCTTCTTGTGTGCCGGGACGCGCACTGCAAGCCAGGCACCGATGGTCATCGCCACGGCGATCATTCCGAGGATCGGACCGAACCTGGGCAGATCGACCCAGATATCGGTGAACAGGTGCCAGCGTCCGGCGATCTCGTAACTGCTGTAGGCGATGATCGCGGTGGGAATGCTGTAACGGATGGCGGTAGTGACCTTCCACATCTTGATCAGGCGCATGAACAGGAAGATCGCCCAGATGGTATTGAGGAAGAAGATCACGAAAGTCGCCGGATGATGGTCACCGAGGATCTGTTCGTCGTAGATGAACAGCAGGGCCAGATAGCAGAACCAGGTGACATACACCGTCTCAAGCGCAGTGATGGCAGCGAAATTTCGCTCGTAGCCGCGGGTCGGCTTGCCGGTGCGCAGCTTCAGGTTGCGCTGAAACCAGATGAACATGTTGCACTTGGTTTCTCTATTGAGCGTGAAATAGGCGAGCGTCGACAGCAGGATGCCCACCGAGGACATCATCACCAGATACTCGGCCTTGGTGGCGATCTCGTTGGCGACACGCGGATCCATCAGGTCCGGGATGTTCAGGACGTTGGCGCTCCAGACGAAGGAAAACTCGATCCATCCGGTCCACAGCAGCGAACCGGCCCAGAAACCATACCAGGTGCCGGCAACCTCACCGGGATGACGCATGCCGATGTACAGCAGCACTGCACCTACAGCACCCAGCCCGAAAGCGGACTGATAGATGTACTCCTCGCCGAAGAGGGCCTCCATGCCGACCATCAGCGTGTGGCCCAGGCCCTGCACCAGAAAGACGACGACAAAGGCGAGCAGCCCGACGAACGGCGGGCGATAGAGGAGATTGAGCAACGGATTGGTCGGCCTCTGCTGACTGACTTCGGTGCTGGTCTTTACATCACTCATGCGGCTTTCTCCGGCAGGTCGAGGTAACACAGCTTGCCCTTGACGCCATCCCACGTTGCTGCGTCCGTGGGTGCCTCACCGCGGGCGGTAATCACCGGCCACACGGCAGAGAGTTCGCGATTGAGCACAAGAAATTGCTGCATGTCAGCCGGCACATCATCTTCGGCATGAATGGCACTGGCCGGGCATTCGGGCTCGCACAGGGAGCAGTCGATGCATTCTTCAGGATCGATGACCAGAAAATTCGGCCCGGCATGGAAGCAATCCACAGGGCAGACTTCCACGCAATCCTGGTACTTGCAGCGGATGCAGTTCTCGGTCACAACATAGGTCATGCAGACATCTCCTGTGCGAGCCAGTCTAGACAGGCCGGGCGGCGGGGTGTGTCAACAAATGGCAAACAGAGCGCAACCCAAGGCAATCGTCGGCTAAGCTGGCCCCCATGAGCCCTGGTACCCCCCGTCTGTTGCTCGTCGACGACGACGCCAGCCTGGCGGCGATGCTGCG
Organism: Gammaproteobacteria bacterium; assembly: GCA_044344525.1. Classification (GTDB taxonomy): domain Bacteria; phylum Pseudomonadota; class Gammaproteobacteria; order Steroidobacterales; genus SHZI01. Next base: position 1,852 of record JBIJCV010000105.1, read on the forward strand.
CGAGTTTCTGGAGCTGCAGGGCTTCAGTGTGGACGTTTTGCATAACGCCGAGGACGGCCTGGCGCGCATCGACGCCGACCCGCCCGATCTGCTGGTGCTCGACGTCATGCTGCCCGGCATGAGCGGCTTTGAAGCGCTCAAGGAACTGCGCAGCAGGCACGAGCTGCCGGTGGTCATGCTGACCGCCCGCGGTGAGGAATCGGAACGCATCCTTGGCCTGATGGGCGGTGCGGATGACTATCTGCCCAAGCCCTTCAGTCCGCTCGAACTTGCCGCACGAATCCGGGCCATTCTCAAGCGTTCACACAGCGAGTCGCCCGCGACCCGTTCCAGCCACATCCTGACGGCGGGACCACTGCGTCTCGATATGCGCCGCTGCGAACTGCAGGCCCACGGTGCGCCGATGGCGGTAACGGCAGCGGAGATGCGCGTACTTGAGCAGCTGATGCGCCATCCGGACGAGGTGCTGTCACGTGCACGCCTGACCGAGCTGGCGCTCGACCGGCCGATCGAAGCCTACGATCGCAGCATCGACACGCTGATCAGCAAGCTGCGGCGCAAGCTGGCCGATGCCGGCATAGCCGCCAGCTGCATCCGCGGCCTGCGCGGCCACGGCTATGTGCTGGATACCGCCGTGATGCACGAGCCGTGAAGCTCCCTTACCAACGACTCTATCTGCGCATGGCGCTGTATATCGGCGCAGCCCTGCTGGCTTTCATCGGTCTGGCGGTGGCGAGTGTTGCGGCGGTGGCCTCTTTCCAGCTGGAAAGCTACATCGCTACCCGCCAGAGCACGCTGGGGCAGACGGCAGCTGATGTGTTGTCCAGTGGTGGGCGTCCGGCACTTGAGAAGTGGCTGCGCACCGATGCAGTCGTGCCGCCGGATGTGACGATCTTCGTTCTCGATGAGCGCGGCATGGATATTCTCGGCCGGCGCGTTCCGCCGTCCTATGCCAACTTCGTGCGTCACTCGGTGATCAATGCGCCGGAACTGCCCAGCAACAACTACCGGCCGGTGCGGCTTGCGCCGCAGCTTATCGGCCCTGACAACAGTGCTTATGCGTTTCTGGTCCTGCCCAACCAGATTTCCGTCTGGGGCAGCCCGGCCACCGCAGCGGGCCTGTTGATCGCGGCCTTGCTGGTGATCGCCACGGTGGCCTGGCTGATCGCACGCACTGTTGGCCGACCGATCGGCGAGCTGCAGGTCGCCGTTCGCGAACTCACCCTGGGCCATACCGAGGCACGCGTGCCGGCAGCGATCACCGGGCGCCGGGACGAACTCGGCGCCCTCGCTGCCGATTTCAATTTGATGGCCGACAAGCTTGCTGCACTGCTGGCCAGCCGGCAGCAGCTGATGGGCGAACTTTCGCATGAGCTGCGCTCGCCGCTCGCCCGTCTGCAGGCGGCACTGGCGCTGGCGGAGCACCGGCAGTCCATCGGTGCTACCGAGCGCGAACGGATCGAGCAGGAAATTCAGCGCATGAACCTGATTATCGGTGATCTGCTGCGCTTCTCGCGGCTGGATGCCGCCGCGGCAATCGTGCGCCGGCTGGTGCGTCTCGATACGCTGCTCGCGGAACTGGTCCGTGATGAGGAAATCGAAGCCACCGCACATCCCTGCCGTCTCGCACTGAGCGCCGCGCCGGGACTCGAAATGATCGGCGACCCGCAACTGCTGCGCAGCGGATTCGAAAACATCGTGCGCAACGCCATACGCCACGCACCGCCCGATTCTGTCGTAGACGTTGTCGCGAAGCGTGAGGGCACCCGCTTGAGTGTAGAGATACTCGACCGCGGACCGGGGGTTTCGCCCGAACTGCTGACGCGGATCTTCGATCCGTATGTGCGCGCACCGAAATCACCCGATGACACCAGCGGCACCGGTCTGGGACTGGCCATCGCGCGACGCGTGTTTGAGGTGCATGGCGGCAGCGTTGTGGCGACACCACGGCCGGGCGGCGGACTCACCGTCAGCGTAGAGTTGCCCGCCGCAGAACTGAGTTGAACCACGCCGAGGAAACGACATGAGTAAATTTCCCGACTACCAGCCGCCGACCGGCGCCTATGCCGGCGATGTCACTGCCAGACAGGCATGGGATGTACTCGCCGCCAACCCGCACGCAGTGCTGGTCGACGTACGCACGCAGATCGAGTGGACGCTGATCGGCAAACCCGACCTCAGCCAGATTTCAGGCGCGCCGGTTTACCTGCAGTGGGTAACCATGCAGGGCCCGAACCCGAACTTTGTCAGTGAACTGCAGGCAGCACTGGAAGACCGCAAGGTACCCAAAGATGCGCCCGTCTATTTCCTGTGCCAGTCGGGCGGACGCTCGAAGATCGCGGCGATCCAGGGCACCGGGCTCGGCTACAGCGACTGCTACAACATCGCCGAAGGCTTCGAAGGTGCCCTGGACGAACACAAACACCGCAACAGCATCAGCGGCTGGAAGGTCGCCGGCCTGCCCTGGACCCAGACCTGAGCGCAGCGCCTGCTATTCAGCGGGCATCAGCGGTACGGGATCAAGCACCCAGTTGCCGGACTCGCGGCGCGCCGGCGACGGAATGGCATAAGCCACATCACCCTGCTGCGCCCGCAGCGCACGCATGTCGATACGCCAGCCACGCGCCTGCCACTCCTTCAGATGCTGCCGGTAACGCAGCACCGCACCATCGCCGGGCAACAGGATCTCCTTGTTGTTGGTCTCCGGCGTACGCACGGGGTTCAGGTTCTGCAGGACTGCGATATCTTCATGGACGATGTTCAGCGTGAGATCTTCCACACGCTGGTCGTGCTTCGGATCGAGCAGCCAGTTGCGCATATTGAGGAAATAGAGCCGGGTGTGGCCCTCGTCCAGCGGCTGCTCGAAGATGTACTGGTGGAAGGCATTGGTCGCCGTCATTTCGATCCAGGTGATGAGCTGGTTTGGCCCCTGATACCAGGATCCGGCAGCGCCGGTGCGCGCACCAGTACGATCTGCGCCAAGCGTGGTGGAGTCGTTCTTGTCGGCAAATGCCAGGAAAAACTTGCTGCCGAATGGAATATCTTCCATCGGCAGCGGGTTGCGCTGCAGGTCCAGCGCCATCTTTGGCGCACCCTGCAGCGGATGCACGAACTCGTTGTGAATCGGATCCATGCCGTTCTCGATGGAGCGCTGGTAATAAGCGTCCAGCTCCAGCACATAGGTCTGGCACTTCCAGCCTTCGGTCCCGAACTCGGGGATCTCGTACAGCGGCGGCCGTTCGGCCTCGGGGAGATCGCCGAGGAAAGCAAAAACGATGCCGTACTTCTCCTGCACCGGATAGGCATCGACCTTGGCGCGGGCGGGAATCTTTGCCCCCTCGCCCAGTGACGGCACCTTGCTGCACTTGCCGTCGCCGCCAAATTCCCAGCCGTGATACGGGCACACGGCATTGCCACCCTTGATCACGCCCTTGCTCAGCGATCCGCCGCGATGCACGCAGGTATCGGCCAGCACGCGCGCCTGACCGGCATGGTCGCGGAAGACGACAAAGGGCAGGCCAAAAACCTGCGCACGGGCCGGCTTGTCGGCACTGATGTCCCTGGCCAGGGCAACGGGGTACCAGAAATTAATGAACATGGACGGCTCCTGAGGCTCGCGGTGAGTGGTTCACTCTAGCATTCGCCATCCATGTTGCTACGGTTTCAGACCGGCAAAACATTCATGTTCATCTGTTGGCTGGCACAGTGCCGCCTCGGTCAGATCAACGGTAGCGCAGCCGCTTGCAGAACCGCACTTCACACTGCGTGCACTTCGGATTCGTGCCGCAGATATCGCCGTGCCCGGCTGACATGAACAAGCGGAACAGCTGTGCCACTGGCTGCGGAGCAATGCCAGCCTGTGCGCACCACTCCTGCATGCGCTGTTCCGCTGCGGCTGGTGCCAGCGCTGTGTGGCTGATACCGAGGCGACCTGGGCCGATCAACCGGCTCAACAGGTCTGGTGCGGTGAGGCTTGCGGCGACGGGCTTTGCGCCGGCCTCCGCGATGAGCCGGGCGGCATCCACCTTGTGGCGTGCGAGTGTCGCCTGTATCTGCTCCAGCAGCACGGCGGGTTGCCGCTGCGCCTGGTTGTGCCGGAACCAGTAATAAGCCTGGGTCATGCCGCCGCCAACCAGATCGGTCAGATCCTCGAATTCCTCACGAGCGAAATAGCGCTCCTGCAACTCCGGCGCGAAGAAGGTCTTTATTTCCTCACGACTCACGCGGCGCGGGCCCATCTTGCCGTTGCCC